>NZ_MUFR01000130.1:0-519 GCF_001996185.1 Salinivibrio costicola subsp. alcaliphilus | reverse complement strand
GGCTCCCACTGCTTGTACGTAGACGGTTTCAGGTTCTATTTCACTCCCCTCACAGGGGTTCTTTTCGCCTTTCCCTCACGGTACTGGTTCACTATCGGTCAGTCAGGAGTATTTAGCCTTGGAGGATGGTCCCCCCATGTTCAGACAAGATATCACGTGTCCCGTCCTACTCGTTTTCACAAATATGGCGCCGTCGGTTACGGGGCTATCACCCTTTATTGCCAGGTTTTCCAACCTGTTCACCTAACGCCAAGTCTGCTTAAGGGCTAATCCGGGGTCGCTCGCCGCTACTGCCGGAATCTCAATTGATTTCTTTTCCTTCGGGTACTTAGATGTTTCAGTTCCCCGAGTTCGCCTCTTAGCGCTATGTATTCACGCTAAGATACCTGCTTATGCAGGTGGGTTTCCCCATTCGGATATCCCAGATTCAAATGGCTTTTACTGCCTTATCTGGGCTTTTCGCAAGTTAATACGTCCTTCATCGCCTCTGACTGCCAAGGCATCCACCGTCTACGCTTA
>NZ_MUFR01000129.1:0-529 GCF_001996185.1 Salinivibrio costicola subsp. alcaliphilus | reverse complement strand
CTTTAGCTGCGTTAATTTTGTCACGGTCATATTTACCTTTTTGCATGATATTAGCAAGAACACCGATAGCCTTGTAACGCTCTCCCGTAAACAACAAATCAAGAGGCATTTGGCTAGCTGTAAGTATATCGCTTACAAGCTTAGTGCGACGATAACGAGACGCGGCGCTAGTTAGTTCACCGTACTTGGGGTCGTCGTGGTCTAGGTTTACCCGGTTTTTCACAAAGTCACGCTCAGCAAACACTTTCGAGTAAGCTTTCGTGTAACTAGACCCGTTAGTCATCATGTAAGCACAAAAACGGATAGCGTTGAGGTATTCGGTTACCGATGCTCGGGTGCCCTTAAGGACTGCTTCATAAACAGACGCGGTCTGTAGCAGACTTTCTCCCTGAAATTCGGGGTCGGTACGGCTGGCATTGATAATATCAACCGCTTCTTGGGTAATGACGTTCTTTTTGGAAGGCATAGCCTTCTTCATATCGTCTAGGGTGATGAGTTGAGTCATGTGGTTCTCTTGTATGTAAGTTAG
>NZ_MUFR01000128.1:0-580 GCF_001996185.1 Salinivibrio costicola subsp. alcaliphilus | reverse complement strand
TAACTATGGCGCAGTCACTCAAAAATGGTTGTTGGTTCATAGCGAGCAAGCGACGAAGCGAGAAGAAATAACGTTCTACAAGAACTTAGATAAAAATGCCGCCAAAGAGCTGAAAGCCCTGGGCCAACTTATGAAAAAAGAGTTTGCTTGTGCAATAGATGCCGAGCAGGCAATGGATGACTTTGCAAGCCAATGTCACCTCATTGGCTTTGCACAAAAAACCATCATTAAAGAGGCTGTCTATGCGGGTCGTGGTCGCCCTAAAAAGGGAGCTAAGCCAACAGGATATCGCTATTTTATTGATGCCACGCCTTATACCGATCTAGATAAAGTGAAACTGGCTAAGCTTAAAGTGGGTATGTTTATCCTCGCTACCAACGATACTGATAGTGCGGATCTGACCATGGCTGCATTGCTTGAACATTACAAATCCCAACAAAAAGTAGAGCGCGGCTTTCGTTTTTTGAAAAGCCCTGAGTTCTTAACGTCTTCGATCTTCTTAAAAAAACCTCAACGCATTGAGGCTCTGCTCATGATAATGACGCTTAGCCTTCTTGTTTACGCAAGTCTAGAGCACAAA
>NZ_MUFR01000127.1:0-580 GCF_001996185.1 Salinivibrio costicola subsp. alcaliphilus | reverse complement strand
TTTGTGCTCTAGACTTGCGTAAACAAGAAGGCTAAGCGTCATTATCATGAGCAGAGCCTCAATGCGTTGAGGTTTTTTTAAGAAGATCGAAGACGTTAAAAACTCGGGGCTTTTCAAAAAACGAAAGCCGCGCTCTACTTTTTGTTGGGATTTGTAATGTTCAAGCAATGCAGCCATGGTCAGATCCGTACTGTCAGTATCGTTGGTAGCAAGGATAAACATACCCACTTTAAGCTTAGCCAGTTTCACTTTATCTAGATCGGTATAAGGCGTGGCATCAATAAAGTAGCGGTATCCCGTTGGCTTAGCCCCCTTTTTAGGGCGACCGCGACCCGCATAGACAGCCTCTTTAATGATGGTTTTTTGTGCAAAGCCAATGAGGTGACATTGGTTTGCAAAGTCATCGATTGCCTGCTCGGCATCCATTGCACAAGCAAACTCTTTTTTCATAAGTTGGCCCAGGGCTTTCAGCTCTTTGGCAGCATTTTTATCTAAGTTCTTGTAGAACGTTATTTCTTCTCGCTTCGTCGCTTGCTCGCTATGAACCAACAACCATTTTTGAGTGACTGCGCCATAGTTA
>NZ_MUFR01000126.1:0-589 GCF_001996185.1 Salinivibrio costicola subsp. alcaliphilus | reverse complement strand
TTAATATGTCTGACGTAAATACTGTTGCTAGCGTCAGCGAAGAGGTAGGTGCAGTATCCAGCATTAAAGACGAAATCGTACGAGTAGACGAAGTCTTAGGGCATGTTGTAACTGTGGCCGATTCAAATCTAGCTGTCACCGCTGTAGCACTAGATATAGATAACGTTGCAACTACGGCTGCTAACCTGATCAACATCAACACTACTGCTAACAGCATAGGCAATGTAAATACAACCGCAGGTAACATAACTAACGTAAACACTGTAGCGTTTAATATCGATGATGTTGTAGCTGCTGGTACTGACATTTTCAGCATAAACACTGTTGCATCTTACATTGACGAGGTTAACACGGTCTACTCAAATGTGGATGCGGTAAAGACTACGGCAGACAACATCGATCATGTACAGGACGTATCCGATAACATTGTAGCCGTACAAAACGCTTCAGATAACGCCAATACAGCAACTACTAAAGCGTCAGAGGCTGCTACCAGCGCAGCAGAAGCCTTGGTATCGGAAAACAAAACAGCTAGCCTGTTTGATGATTTTGATAAGCGCTACCTAGGTACCTTTGCTGCTGGCCCTAC
>NZ_MUFR01000125.1:0-598 GCF_001996185.1 Salinivibrio costicola subsp. alcaliphilus | reverse complement strand
CGTTAAGGAGGCGCTATGCCAGGCGCAGCACGATTAGGGGATACCGCCGGTGGACATGGTTGTTTTCCGCCCACCGCAGTGACCAGCGCCAGCGCTGGGATGATGATTAATGGCAAGCCAGCGGCAAGAGTGGGGGATACCGCCGCCCCGCACGGCTGCCCATGCCCCAAAAAACCACATGGCTTTCATGGTCGCCAGATTGCCGCGGGCTCAGCTGGGGTAGTGATTGATGGTAAACCCGCCGCCCGCATTGGCGATGCGCTTAACTGTGGTGGCGTATTGGTGTCAGGCTCCGGGGATGTCATTATTGGTTAGAGGCGGCAACGCCTCTAGCTACTTCACTATTAGACATAAGCGAGTCGAGATGAAAAAGATTGCTGCTGTACTCTGCCTGTCTTTACTGACCGGCTGTTGGAGTGATTCAGACATGAGGCAAGCGAGAGAGCAGGTGTCGACCGTTGATATCGAGATTGATAACGAAGGCGAGAATCCGCCTGTGTTATACACCGCCAATATCCGTTCACAAACCATGTATTGCTTTGGTGTCATCAATAACATAGATGCCATAGACAACCTAGGCTCGAGCGCGGCCACCTTC
>NZ_MUFR01000124.1:0-598 GCF_001996185.1 Salinivibrio costicola subsp. alcaliphilus | reverse complement strand
GGTGAAGTCGTAACAAGGTAGCCCTAGGGGAACCTGGGGCTGGATCACCTCCTTACTGACGCTATTCTTGCGAGTGTTCACACAGATTGCACGGTCAAAATGTCAAAGAGATATGAGCTCCTTAGTTTGGGGCTCGTACCTTAGATGGGTCTGTAGCTCAGCTGGTTAGAGCGCACCCCTGATAAGGGTGAGGTCGGTGGTTCAAGTCCACTCAGACCCACCACTTCTACTTATCCTGCGTCATCTTTGATAGCTGCGATGCTCATGTGCTAAAGCACACTGCGCGTCTCACTTCAAATCTGACTGGGTTAAGCGAAGTGGACTTCTATAAAGAAGTCCGTCTAAGGATATCATGATGGGGCTATAGCTCAGCTGGGAGAGCGCCTGCCTTGCACGCAGGAGGTCAGCAGTTCGATCCTGCTTAGCTCCACCACTTTTTAAGCGTATTTATAATGATAAGTGCCTTTAAAAAGTGGTTTATCGTCGTGATAAACACACGTGCTCTTTAACAATCTGGAAAGCTGACAAGTCATTCTTTAAGAATGACAGTAAAGTTCTCAATCAGTGACATATCATGTCACTCACACAATCAAGTGTG
>NZ_MUFR01000123.1:0-615 GCF_001996185.1 Salinivibrio costicola subsp. alcaliphilus | reverse complement strand
GCCTCAATGTCGGATGGCGCGCGGCGTAAATCACACCAAGTTTGTACGATCGAGTTGGCGCTTATGCCGACCTACGCGAACTTTAACATCGGTGGTGCCATTGGCGTACATTGGTTATCGGAACAGCCACTTTTGGCCCGATGATACCATTGGCGTAGGTGACACAAGCCCCAGCACGGTGTTGGATAGGTGCACATTGCCAACGGGCGCCTGTCACGATCGATGTTAATCGTTGGCTCCGATGTCGGAGGCGCGCAGTCCGCTTGGGTAATACATGACAGACATCGCACTGGCGCTTGTCCGACCTACACACCATTTTAATATCGGCGGTGCCATTGGCTTACATTGGTTATCGGAACAGCCACTTTTGGCCCGATGATACCATTGGCGTAGGTGACACAAGCCCCGGCACGGTGTTGGATATGTGCAAATTGCCAACGGGCGCCTGTCACGATCGAGGTTAATCGTTGGCCTCGATGTCGGAGGCGCGCAGTCCACTTGGGTAATACATGACAGACATCGCACTGGCGCTTGTCCGACCTTGTATCTCTCCTGGAGTTGAGGTTAGCTACCTCTGTTCCGGTGAGTTTGGTGATGCTGAGTCCGACCTTAGCA
>NZ_MUFR01000122.1:0-632 GCF_001996185.1 Salinivibrio costicola subsp. alcaliphilus | reverse complement strand
GCGTGTTGTAATCTAGCAGCCCTTTAGCTACCGCTTGGTCGACAACACTGTCAATCAGATCGATCATCCATTGAGGCGCTTCTTCGCTGTTAATCCCAGCATAAAGGCCGTCACCTACAATAGAATATTCTTTTTTGCTTCCTGTAACAGACCCACTACGAGGCTCAATGTATACTCTGCTAGAGCCTTCTACAGACAGGTCGTTAGCGCTTTTTTCTATATCTGTATTAGTAGTGGTTACATCTACGTTAGGGGTAGTTTTAATCGACATAGACTTCTGGTACCTTCGCTATGAAATTTCCGTTATTTACAGTGTTACACTCTATCACTAAACGGTAATTTGGGCGAGAGTAGTAACGGTCTGCTTTAGAGCCTTTGTCCATTTCTAGCGCAGCAGTCTCTTCTGCTGTGATAAGCAACTCTATCCTTCCGCTAAGTGCATCACTTACAGTCAGTACCTTGTTTTCGATAACTGCTGCAGGCTTACTGGGATCTAGTGGATAAAGGGATGCGATAAACGTGTCTGTGCCGTCAATAGTCATAGGCAGTGTAGAACCGTCAGCTTTAATGGTGAAATTAAAGTAGTTGTCGGTACCTTTAGTTATTGTAAATTTGTTAGTAGAGCAGGCCAT
>NZ_MUFR01000121.1:0-635 GCF_001996185.1 Salinivibrio costicola subsp. alcaliphilus | reverse complement strand
AGCGCTGCGATGATTTCTCAAGCATTGCGTATTAACGAAACAACAGTACGGCGTCATCTTGAAGACTACGCAACTGCTGAAAAACTCAAGCCCGAGAATGGTGGCTCAAGCAGTCATTTGTCCGCTCCTCAAGCATTGGCCTTGATTGAGCATTTGACCGAACACACCTACTCCCACACCCACCAAATTGTCGCGTATGTTCAGTGTCAGTTTGGTGTGCGCTACTCCGTTGCTGGCATGAACAAATGGCTGCACCACAACGGTTTTAGCTATAAAAAGCCTAAAGGTGTGCCGCATAAATTCGATGAGGCGAAGCAACACGCCTTTGTCGACGCCTATGAAGCGCTCAAATCACGCTGCGACAAAGATGAAGCCATCCTGTTTATGGATGCTGTTCATCCGACTCAAACGACAAAAGTGACGCAAGGCTGGATACGCACAGGACAAGATAAAGCAATAGAGACGACAGGGAGCCGTAGTCGCCTCAATATTGTTGGCGCACTTAATTTGTCAGACCTTGGTCACCCTATTATCGATGATTATGACACCGTTAACAGTGAAAATATTGTTCGATTTTTATGCAAAATAAGAGAGCGCTATCCGCTGAACCACAAAGTGCACCTTGTCTTGGATGG
>NZ_MUFR01000013.1:0-85821 GCF_001996185.1 Salinivibrio costicola subsp. alcaliphilus | reverse complement strand
GGATTTGAACCCTAGAAGGGCTATTAACCCTTGCCGGTTTTCAAGACCGGTGCTTTCAACCACTCAGCCATCTCTCCGGAACGCGGCGTATATTATTGGGTTCGCTGTGGGTTGTAAACCCTTTATTTGCCGCTTTTTGTCTGTTCGCTCAAGCTGTGATCAGCTTGGCGAATATGTTAGCAAAAGGCGATTAGCTTGCCGCCAATCGCCCTGCTTTTACTGAGATACTTTAACTAAGTCTCGTTACCGCGCAATGTTTATAGCGCGATAAAAATACCCGCCAATGCCGCACTCATTAGGTTGGCAAAGGTGGCAGCAATCACCGCGCGCACGCCTAAGCTTGCCACATCTTTGCGGCGCTCTGGCACCATGGCACCGATGGAGCCAAGTTGAATGGCAATCGAGCCGATATTGGCAAAGCCACACAAGGCAAAAGTCACAATCACCTGGCTTTGCACCGACAGGTTGGCTTTAATATCGGCAAAGGATAAGAAGGCGACAAACTCATTAAGCGCAATCTTCTGTCCCAAGAGGTTGCCGACATCAAACACTTCATGCACGGGTACACCGGTAAGCAGCGCCAGGGGTGAGAATAGGTAACCAAACAACATTTCTAGGCTTAAGCCGTCAATGTCGACCAACTCCCCTAAACTACTCAGCCCGGCGTTTAGCATCGCAATCACACTGATAAAGGCCACCAGCATGGTGCCGACCGCAACCGCGACTTTCATGCCGTTCATCGCACCGCTAGCCAATGCATCAATCGCGTTTGCTTGGTCGCTATCGCTGATCTCAACCTGGCTTTGCTCGGCCGGTGTTTCGGTCTCTGGGACGATGATTTTGGCCATCAATAGCCCACCCGGTGCCGCCATAAAGCTCGCCGCAATCAGGTATTTTAAATCTACACCCATCGCGGCATAACCGCCAAGCACACTACCGGCCACCGAGGCCATACCGCCGACCATCACCGCAAATAGCTCTGAGCGAGTCATTTTGCTAAGAAAAGGGCGAACCACCAAAGGAGATTCGCCCTGAGAAAGAAAGATGTTACTGGTGGCTACCAGCGACTCAGCTCGACTGGTGCCGAGTAATCGCTGTATGCCCCCGCCGAGCAATTTAATAACCCACTGCATAATGCCGAGATGATAAAGGAGAGAAATCAGCGCACTGATAAAAATGATTAACGGCAGAACTTTAACAGCGAAGATAAATCCATCATTGGCCAGCGGACCAAATACAAATTCTATGCCTTCGTTGGCGAACGATAACAACTTAGCCGCGCCATTGCTCATTGAGCCCAGCATGGCTTGCCCAAAGGGGATATAGAGCACTAACGCCGCGAAACCGGCTTGCAAACCAAACGCGCCGAGCACGGTACGCCAATTGATAGCTTTACGGTTAGTGGAAAATGCGCACGCGCACAGAACCAGAGCGACGAGACCTGCCGCACTATAGAGGAGTTGCATAAATAGATTACCTTGCCGTGTTGTATTGCACTTGCGGTACGGATGAGTACGACACGCTGCCGGGGAGGCAAGAGGTTCCATCATGCGTTACATCGTACCGCGGGTTCGGTGAAGGTGGGCCCTACCTTGGACGCTTTTTCTTCAGCCGCGAATCGCGACACAGCCACTCTTTGCCTATCACTGAGCAAAGAGCGCATGTTGGGCGAGCATTCTATTGTGATTGGAGTCTCATTTCCAGCAGAATTTGATCTTAGATCACACTTATTCAGCCCTGATTGCACCCTGCTAAGATCTTTTCCGGCGCTGTCTGCTCTCTCAGACAATGGTCGGATGTTTATCGCTTTATATTTATGTCAGGTTAGCGGTGTTGGTCATTCGCACCCAGCGTGACGCCTACTCTGAATAAATATGGCAAGACTGGTTGACACGTTTAACTCATATGCTATTCATGGGTAGCTATTGACAAAAACACTGAAGGCAAAACGATAAAAATCGGCCTTACGCGTAAAATATAAAAGCAATAGCGTTAAATCATAAAATTAAGCAAACACAACAACGCAATTATTATAAAGGAAACACACATGCAAACCGTCTCTTCGCATCAGGCAGGCTCTAGCTTGTCGGTGATGCAACGTCTACGCGCATTGGGGCCAGGGATAATGATGGCCGCGGCGGCAGTAGGTGGATCTCACCTTGTTGCATCTACCAAAGCCGGTGCTATTTATGGCTGGCAGCTCGCAGCATTGATCCTGCTCGTTAACTTATTTAAATACCCCTTTTTTCGAGCAGGCGTACAATATACCGCAGGCACTGGCGAAACGCTGGTAGAAGGCTATGCGCGCTTAGGCCGCCCTTACTTGTGGCTGTTTGTTGCACTGAGTGCCGTGTCTGGTGTTATTAACACCGCTGCCTTGACCTTATTTAGCGCCAGCTTATTAAGCTATTTTGTGCCGTTTGATCTGTCACTAACGGTGTTGTCGACCATTATTGTGATCACTTGCCTGGTGATATTAATTGCTGGCCACTACAAGGCATTGGATCTGCTTGCTAAAGTAATCATGGCAACGCTAACTTGCGCCACTTTGGTCGCGGTTACAGTTGCGGTCGGTAACCCAGTCGCGGTCGAGCCTAGTTTTAATGCGCCGTCGATTTGGTCCGTAGCAGCGATTGGCTTTATTGTGGTCACCATGGGTTGGATGCCCGCCCCGATTGAAATTTCTAGCATTACATCGGTGTGGCTCAAGCGCAAAGCGCAATCTGAGCCAATCAATGCCCAAGCGGCGCTGTTTGATTTTAACGTCGGCTACATTGGCACCGCGCTATTGGCGATTGTGTTCTTATCACTGGGTGCCCTGCTTCTGCACGGCAGCGGGGTGGAACTGAAACAATCCGGTATTGGCTTTTCTCATCAATTGGTGAGTTTGTATGCCGCCACCATTGGCGAGTGGTCACGTTATTTGATTGCGGTGGTCGCCTTTTTCTGTATCTTCGGCAGCACCATCACGGTAATCGATGGCTATGCGCGGGTGGTGTCCGAATCGCAACGGTTATTACGCGAGCAAACAGAAGCAGAAGCAAAACCCGCAGTTACACAAGGCTGGATGGTACTGATCGCTGTGTTGGCACTGGCTATCGTAGCATTTTGGACTGGGGCGCTGCTGACCATGCTTGATTTTGCCATGGTCGCGGCATTTGTCACCACGCCCTTTTTCGCGCTATTGAACTATATTTTGGTGACCAAGCACCGTTTACCACCCGAAGTGACCATGAGCAAGGCGATGCGCGCATTGGCAATCACCGGGCTGGTCTATTTATTTGGTTTCTTGGCCGTGTTCGTCTGGTGGAAGTGGTTGATGTAACAAACTTTACCTTGTTCGCGCTTTAAGGGCTGGGTTAACATCCCTTTACAACTTCACCATCGGTGTTAGGCGCGGATAAGGTATTATTAACCCTATAAAAGCCAGTCGTGGTTTAGATTAAGGACGTGGGCAGCTTGAAAAAGTGAACGACTGCCCGCATAACTGTCGTATATAAAAATGGATTGTTAACCCAACCGGGAGAACGTTATGAACGATCGTATCGTTTCGCACAGCCAGTCACAGCAGAGTGCGTTATCTACAAACAAGGTGCTACGTAACACGTATGCACTGCTATCGATGACACTGATCACCAGTGCTATCGCGGCCTTTATCGCTATCGCTGTCGGCATCGGCCCAATGATGTCGCTAGGTATGACCCTAGGTGCGTTGGCGATCGTGTTCTTTGTGCTACCACGCACCATGAACTCTTCTGCCGGTATTGTGTGGACATTCGTCTTCACCGGCTTGCTGGGTGCCTCACTCGGCCCAACCCTGACTTACTACCTGAGCCTTTCTAGCGGCCCAGGCATTGTGATGCAGGCGCTTGCCACCACTGGGATGGTGTTCCTAGGCCTATCGGCGTATGCCATTACCTCTAAGAAAGACTTCTCTTTCATGGGTGGTTTCTTGGTTGCCGGTGTGATTGCTCTATTAGTGGCAATGGTCGCGAATATTTTCTTGCAGATCCCGGCGTTGAGCCTGGCAATTAGCACCATCGCGGTACTGATTTTCTCAGCCTTTATTCTGTATGACACCAGCAACATCATTAATGGCGGCGAGACCAACTACATCCGCGCCACAGTGTCGCTGTACTTGAACATCTTCAACATCTTCGTTCATATGCTGAGCATTCTTGGCTTTATGAACGACGACTAAACCCTAGGGACTCGTCAGTAACAAACACAAAGAGCCGGCACGCGCCGGCTTTTTTGTCGTTAAATGGCGCACCTACTCAGTGCGGCGCGCAGCACGGAGTCACGGTTGAACGCCAGTTGCACTCGCCCTCCCTGCTCGCTATGCTTTGCAGCTTTAATAACAGCGATAACGTCCGATCAGATGACGAACAAAGGTAAGACTATGCTGGTGTATGAAGGTGAAACCATTGCGACGGATGCGCAGGGGTATTTAAAAAACGTGGACGACTGGCACGAAGCCTTGGTACCGCTGCTTGCCGAACAGGAAAACATTGCGTTGACCGAAGCACATTGGGAAGTGATTCACTTTGTCCGCCACTTTTACCAAGAATACAACACCTCACCGGCGGTGCGTTTGTTGGTTAAATCGATGGAAAAAGAATACGGCCCAGAAAAAGGCAACAGCAAGTATTTGTTCAAGCTGTTCCCGAAAGGTCCCGCTAAACAGGCAACAAAACTGGCAGGTTTACCTAAGCCGGCTAAATGTCTTTAGTACCGATGCCCAGCCTATAAGCGCCGCACTACCCACCGCGGCGCTTACATGTTTTAGCTAATTGCTATTTGTTACCTAGGCGCTGTTTTTTAGCTAAACACGACTTGTTACCTAGGCTTGTTACCTAGACGACATGGTCCTATCGAGTCGCTATAGTATTGCGAAGCCATCTACGGCGCGCCACTCCACGTCTTCTTTATCGACCTGATCAACACCCGCGGTAGGCGGCCCTTTATCTAACCACGCCATGAGGGCATCCACCGATTCATTGCGGCCACATGCCAGTACCTCAACACGCCCATCCGGTAAGTTCTTCGCATACCCGGTCAATGAGAGCTTTATCGCTTCATGGGCGGTCTGATAACGAAAGCCAACCCCCTGAACGTGACCTGTGACATAGGCCCTAATACATTTTTGAGACATCGGTCACCTCTACTGTATTCCCATTGCAAAACGACACCTGTATAACGCTACATGAGACAAGTCGTTTGACAGGATTACGTCATGAAAGAAGTTGCGTTTCGATGGATTGATAAATATTTCATCCACCTTCGGCTCCAAGAGAAATTTTACCTTATCTTTTTCCTCCCCTTACTCGCAATGGTTGTGATTGCGCTTACCTTAGATGCAGCCTCGGATACCCGTGTGGCACACAAGATGGAAGCGGAAGGCCAAGCCATTCAAGCCATGGTTGAAAAATACGACCTCCCGAAAGGCGAGGTGCAAACCCTGCTCAATAGCCAGCAAACCGGTTTTACGTTCAATGGCAATGAGCTTATCTATCAGCTCGACGGCTCGCTATTTAGCCATATGAGCGCCACCGATTGGAGCCTGCTGCTTGGCATGGTGTTAGTCATTGCAGTGCTGATTTACTACATCATGACCTTTATCGGCGGCGCCATGTACACCATGAACCAAGCTTTATTAAAGCTAGCAGATGGTGAGCTAAGTTACCGGATGAACTTTATCCCGGTCCGTGATGAGTTTAGCCAAATTGCCGTTACTATCGATCAAGTGCTCGAGCGTGAACAGAGTTTGGTAAAAGCGATCCAGGAAAGCGCAGAGATGATGGACGGCCTGTCCGCAAGTTTGCAGCAGCGCAGCAATGAAAGCGAAGCTGTGGGCGAGAGCCAGCGTCAGTACCTTGATTCGCTGGCCAGCGCGACCGAAGAAATGGCGAGCTCAATTCGCGAGGTCGCAACGCATGCCACCGAGACATCAACCCAAACACAAGAAGCCACAGAAGCTGCAAATCTGGGGCGTCAGCAAGTTCAGCAAACCATGAGCGCGATTAATGGTCTTGCCAGCGAGATAGCTCAAGCGGCAGATAAAGTCAGCGAGCTGAGCAAAAACGCCGAGCAAATCGGTACCGTGGTAACCACCATTAACGGTATTAGTGAACAAACTAACCTACTGGCGCTCAACGCCGCGATTGAAGCCGCGCGTGCCGGCGAACAAGGTCGTGGCTTTGCCGTGGTCGCAGACGAAGTGCGCACACTGGCTAGCCGCACCCAGGAATCGACGGTTGATATTCAATCTATGATTGAGTCACTGCAAACGCACACCGCCGAGCTACGCCGGGTGATGGAAGGCACGGTTGAAAATGCGTCAGCCAGTGAGGCGGCGGTGCAAGAGATTGATACTGAGATCAGCCAAATCGCTGAGCGCAGTGGCACCATTGCCGATCGCAGCACCGAAATTGCCGCCGCTGCTGAGCAGCAAGGTAATGTTGCGGGTACGATTTCGCAAGATGTGGAGCAAGTACGCAGCCAGTCTACCCAGGTTGCCCAAATGCTGCGTGATTCCGCTACCGAAGTGAGCGAACTTGGCGCACAAGCCCACCAGCTTAAAACCTTAGTGGCAGGGCTTCGCACCTAACGCCATGGTTTGATTCCATCATTCCCCTTATCGCGCGCCCTACTCTGGGCGCGTTTTTATTGCAATGCCGTCAGCCTTGCTCGACAATACCCGCCCTTTTTGCTTTATCCGCAAGTCACGTCATGATGCAGGTGCTTCACTCAGCATTTTGACGTGTTTTGCACCACCCATTGTTAGGAACCATCATGACTGCCACTGTGTATCTCGCCAAAGGCCGCGATAAATCAATCAAACGCCGCCATCCTTGGATTTTCTCGCGAGGAATCACCCGCGTTGAAGGCAAGCCCGGATTAGGTGACACTGTCACTGTTTGTGATCATCAAGGCGAATTTTTAGGCCTAGGGGCATTCTCGCCGCAATCACAAATTCGGGTACGCATGTGGTGCTTTGAGAAAACCGTCATCGACAGTGACTTTTTCCTCGCCCGTATTCGTGCGGCAAAATCGCTACGTACCATGCTCGCCGAGCGTGATGGCTTAACCGGTTACCGTCTATTGGCCGCCGAGTCAGACGGTGTGCCCGGCATTACCGTGGATAAATACGATAACTACCTAGTGTGCCAATTGCTGAGCGCCGGCGCGGATGCCCAACGCGATCACCTGGTCACCGCGCTGCGTAGCGAATTTCCTGACTGCCATATTTACGAGCGCTCGGATGTTGCGATTCGCAAAAAGGAGGGTTTGAAACCACGTATCGGCGTATTACACGGTGACGAGCCACCGGCCACTGTCATCATCGAAGAAAATGGGGTTGCGATTGAGGTCGACATTACCAATGGCCATAAAACCGGTTTTTACCTCGACCAACGGGATAGCCGCGAACAAGCGGTGAAATATATGGATGGCAAACGCGTCTTAAACTGCTTTTGTTACACTGGCGGCTTTGGCTTGTATGCGCAAAAAGGCAATGCCAAACGGGTCATCAATGTGGATGTGTCACAGCCTGCGCTCGATAGAGCCAAGGCCAATGCCGAACGTAACGGCTTTGATCTCACCCGTGCTGAGTTTGTGAATGCCGATGTTTTCAAGCTGCTGCGCACTTATCGCGAACAAGGCGAACGGTTTGACGTCATTGTGATGGACCCGCCCAAGTTTGCCGAATCGAAATCACAACTGAACGGCGCATGCCGCGGTTATAAAGATATCAATATGCTCGCCATGCAGCTGCTAAACCCAGGCGGTGTGCTGCTCAGTTATTCATGCTCAGGGCTAATGGATTCAGGGTTATTCCAAAAGATCTTGGCGGACGCGGCATTAGATGCGGGTAAAAACGTGCAGTTTATCGAACGCTTTGCACAAGCCGCGGATCACCCCACTCACAGTGCTTATCCAGAAGGTTTCTACCTTAAAGGGTTTGCGTGTTTGATTCAATAAGCCCGCGCATCACTCAATAAGCGCGCTCTTATCTTAACGCGTGGTATTGCTGTGATACCACGCGTTGTCGCACCTATTGTCACGCTCAGAATGACAAGCTCTAAATAGCAAGCCCTGAATAACAAGCCCTGAATAATAAAGCTTGAATAACAAAGCTTACGATGACAACGCCGAGGCAATCGCCTCCAAACTGCTAGGGTCATCAATGGTCGAGGGGACCTGATACGACTCGCCATCCGCCATTTGGCGAATAATACGGCGCAAGATTTTACCTGAGCGTGTTTTGGGTAACTTATCGACGATAACTGCTTGTTTAAAGCAAGCAATTGCGCCAATTCTGTCACGCACACGCTGCACCAATTCCCGTTCTATCTCGCCACTCACTGAGACAAAGCCGTCTTTCAGCACCACTAAGCCGAGCGGCAATTGGCCTTTAAGCTCATCGTGCATGCCCACCACCGCACATTCGGCGACCGCTTCATGGCTGCCTAACACCTCTTCCATTTCGCCGGTCGATAAACGGTGACCTGCGACGTTAATCACATCGTCAATCCGTCCCATCACAAACACGTAGCCATCTTCATCCATGTAACCCCCATCACCAGACACATAATAGCCGGGGAACTGGCTGAGATAGCCGGCTTCAAAGCGATCGTGGTTACGCCACACCGTGGGCAGGCAGCTAGGCGGCAGGGGCCGTTTTATCGCAATATATCCTTGTTGGTTTGGCGCCGCCAGTTCGCCCATTTCATCAAGGATCTGCACTTGATAGCCAGGGCTTGGCATGGTTGCCGAGCCGGGCTTGGTCGCAAAGCAAGTTAACCCCAATGGATTACCCGCAATCGCCCAGCCAGTTTCAGTTTGCCACCAGTGATCAACCACGGGTCGCTGGGTCTTTTCTTCCACCCATTCCAATGTCGGTGGATCAAGCCGTTCGCCCGCCATAAACACGGTACGTAAAGATGTCATCGGATAGCGCGCAAGGTGATCACCGTTTGGATCTTGTTTTTTAATCGCCCGAAAGGCGGTAGGCGCCGAGAATAAGATGCTGACGTTATATGTATCAACCACGCGCCAAAAGGCACCCGCATCCGGTGTACCGACGGGCTTGCCCTCAAACATCACCGTGGTGCAGCCATGTAGCAAAGGAGCATACACAATATACGAGTGCCCCACCACCCAACCGACATCCGACGCGGCCCAAAACACCTCGCCGGGTTTAACGTTGTAAATCGCGCTCATGCTGTACTTCATCGCCACGGCATGACCGCCATTGTCACGTACCACGCCTTTGGGTTTGCCGGTAGTGCCAGAGGTGTAGAGGATATACAAAGGATCCGTGGCATTGACGGGCACCGGTGCTGCAGGCTTTGCTTCAGCCAATAATGCTGCCCAGTCGGCATCACGCGGATTGTCTAAATTGGCACGACACATCGCACGTTGATAGACCACCACATGGTCGGGTTTGTAGCGGCTGTCCATGATGGCTTGATCAACCATCGGCTTATACGCCAAGGTTTTCTCGCCTTCAATCCCGCATGAGGCGGTGAGCACCGCTTTGGGCTCCGCATCTTCAATTCGTACCGCCAGCTCGTTCGGGGCAAAGCCACCAAACACCACCGAATGAATAGCACCAAGCCGTGCGCAAGCGAGCATCGCTACGGTTGCTTCTGGGATCATGGGCATATAAATCACCACGCGATCCCCTTTTTCAACCCCTAGCCCTGCCAGCATGCCCGCCACTTTCGCCACATAGTCACGCAGCGCCGCATAAGTGTAGGTGGTTTTTTTATCGGTAACCGGTGAGTCGTAAATCAGCGCGGTTTGCTCGCCCCGGCCTTGTTCGACATGGGCATCGAGTGCCATATATGCCGTGTTCATGGTGCCATCGGCAAACCAGCGCTCAATGCCATTATCGTCTTTGCTAAGAATGGTTTGTGGAAAGGTAAACCAATCGAGCTGCTTGGCCTGTGCCTGCCAAAATCCCTCGGGGTCACGACTGGCCCAATCCGCATGGTGTTGGTAACTTGCTTCTTGCATAAGCGGCTCCTTATCGCCCACCCTTGGCAGGCGATACGTTTGCAAGCAATGGATTCATTCCGCGTGCTTAGTTAATCACAAACAACGACATAAATTCGTGCACCGGGGTTTTCTCCAGCGCCGCCTGATCGCTACACAAGGCAACGATTTTTTCACTCTGTGCGCGTGGGAAACGGGTCGCCAAGTTGGTGCGGAATTTTTGCTCCAGCACGGGGATCCCTTCTTCGCGACGACGGCGATGACCAATCGGATATTCCACTGCGACTTGTTCAGTGTGGCTGCCATCGGTAAAGAAGATTTGAATCGCATTGGCAATCGAGCGCTTGTCGGCTTCTAGGTATTCCGCGCTATAGCGTGGGTCTTCTTTGATCACCATTTTTTGCCGTAGCGCGTCAATACGCGGGTCGGCGTAATGGAAAGCATCTTCATAATGCTCAGCCACCAGATTGCCGTATAACAGCGGCACCGCCACCATATATTGCAGGCAGTGGTCACGGTCGGCCGGGTTGGCCAACTCCCCTTCTTTAGAAATGATGCGAATGGCCGATTCATGGGTGGTGATTTCAATACGTTCAATCTCGTCAGCCCGGTCTTTAACCTGTGCATGCAAGGTAACGGCCGCTTCCACCGCGGTTTGAGCATGAAACTCAGCAGGGAAGGAAATCTTAAACAGCACGTTTTCCATCACGTAACTGGCAAAGTCTTGTTTGATACTAAAGGGATTACCGTTAAACAACACATCGTAATAGCCCCATTTGGGCGCGCTGAGTACCGACGGCATTCCCATTTCGCCTTTCATGGTGATCATCGCCAGACGCACCGCGCGGGAGGTGGCATCGCCCGCCGCCCACGATTTGCGTGAACCGGCGTTCGGCGCATGGCGGTAGGTGCGCAGTGCACAACCATCTACCCACGCTTGTGAAACGGCATCAATGATCTGGTCACGATTACCGCCCAGCATTTTGGTGACCACCGCCGTCGACGCCACGCGCACCAATAAAACGTGATCGAGCCCGACGCGGTTAAAGCTATTTTCAAGAGCAAGCACGCCTTGGATCTCATGCGCTTTGATCATCGCAGTCAGCACATCGCGCATGGTAAGCGGCGGTTTGCCTTCGGACACGGCCACACGGCTTAAATAATCGGCAGTGGCCAAAATTCCACCTAGGTTATCGGACGGATGGCCCCACTCGGCGGCGAGCCAAGTATCGTTAAAATCCAGCCAGCGAATAATACAACCGATGTTAAACGCGGCAGTGACCGGATCAAGCTCATGAGAGGTGCCCGGCACACGCGCACCATGTTGCACTGTAGTACCCGGCACCAGTGGACCCAGGTGTTTGGTGCATTCAGGGAAACGTAGCGCCAGCAAGCCACAGCCAAGGGTGTCCATCAAACAGTTGCGTGCGGTGTTGTAGGCTTCTGCCGAGGCAATCGGCGTGCTATCGACATAGTCAGCAATTTGCACCAATAAGGCATCGGGGTCGGGGCGCTGGTTCAGTTCTACGTTGTTGCTCATGGTCAATTCCTTCTGTAATTTCAATCGGGTGAATGCGCGCCGATTAGGGGCGCTGATCGATAGATAGCCAATCTTGGTGTTCAGGGCCGTCGTAATCGGCACTTGGACGAATAATGCGGTTATTGGCGCGCTGCTCAAACACATGCGCCGCCCAGCCCGTTACTCGGCTCATCACAAAAATCGGGGTAAACAATTTGGTCGGGATCCCCATAAAGTGGTAGGCCGACGCATGATAAAAATCGGCATTGGGGAACAAGCCTTTTTCGCGCTTCATCACTTGCTCAACCCGCTCAGACACGTCATAAAGCCAAGCGTCTGGTGCGTTTTCGGCAAGCTGTTTCGACCAATGTTTGATAAGGGCATTGCGGGGATCTGACTCACGGTAAATTGCATGGCCAAAGCCCATCACCTTGTCTTTATTGGCGAGCATTTGCATTAATCCAGCTTCGGCTTCGTCAGGCGACCGCCACTGTTCCAGCATCGCCATTGCCGCTTCGTTGGCACCGCCATGTAATGGACCGCGCAAACTGCCGATAGCCGCGGTAATGCAAGAGTGCAAATCGGACAAGGTGGACGCGCACACACGGGCGGTAAAGGTCGAAGCATTGAACTCATGCTCGGCATACAGCACCAGCGAGCAATGCATCACAGATTCATGCAGTGGCGACGGCGTTTCATCGGTCAGCATTTTCAGGAAGTAACCGCCAATGCTTTTCACCTCTGGCTGATAGGTATCGACTCGCACGCCATCATGCGAATAGCGATACCAATAGCAGATAATGGCCGGTAACATCGCCAACAGCGTATCGGTTTTATCCGCTTGCTCACTAAAGTCGGTTTCTTGATCCAAATTACCCAGCATCGAGCAGCCAGTACGCATCACATCCATGGGATGCGCATTGGCCGGGATCCGTTCCAACACCGCTTTTAAGGCGTCAGGCAGTCCCCGCTTGCCAACCAAGGTTTCGGTGTAGTCAGCCAGTGCTTGGCGATTGGGGAGTTGGCCTTTGAGTAGCAGGTACGCCACTTCCTCAAATTGGGCGTGATTGGCTAAATCGGTAATGTCATAACCACGGTAGGTTAATCCAGTGCCGGTTTGCCCGACCGTACACAAGGCGGTGGTGCCGGCACTTTGGCCACGCAGGCCTGCGCCAGAGGTTGGTTTCTCGTTAGGTGCGACGGCGACATTTGTCATGATTGGCTCCTTTCCTTTGATGCCATCAGATTCAACCGCTGCATGAATCCGTGAACGTGATGATAATTCCAGTGGTGTAACCGACGTTTTCACACCGTTGGTGTGCGTCTGTGATCACTCTTTGCCAAATAGGCGATCCAATTGCTGTTCGTAGGCGTGATACCCCAAGAAGTCATAGAGCGCATCACGGGTTTGCATGGCGTCGACCACGTTTTTCTGGTGACCATCCTCCAGCAGGTGTTGATACACATTGAGGGCGGCTTGGTTCATAGCACGAAATGCAGAGAGCGGATACAACACCATGCTGACCCCCACGCTCGCTAGTTCTTGACTGGTAAACAGTGGGGTTTGACCAAACTCGGTGATATTCGCCAGCACCGGCACCTTTACTTGCTCGACAAAGGCTTGGTACTGCTCGAGCGTTTGCATGGCTTCGGGGAAAATCATGTCCGCACCCGCTTCTACGTACGCCCTGGCGCGGGCGACGGCACTGTCCATGCCTTCCACCGCCAACGCATCGGTGCGCGCCATGATCACAAACTCAGGGTCGGTGCGCGCGTCCACCGCCGCTTTAATGCGGTCGACCATTTCAGCTTGGCTGACAATTTCTTTGTTGGGACGATGACCGCAGCGCTTTTGCGCCACTTGATCTTCCATATGCACCGCACCCGCGCCGGCACGCTCCATTTCACGAATAGTGCGAGCAATATTGAGCGCGCCGCCAAAACCGGTATCAATATCCACCAGCAAGGGCACGTCGGTCGCTGCGGTGATCCGGCGAACATCTTCCAACACATCGTTGAGAGTCGTGATCCCCAAATCCGGTAAGCCGTAAGAGGCGTTAGCAATCCCGCCTCCGGATAGATAAATGGCTTGATGCCCCACCCGCTCTGCCATCATGGCGCAATAGGGGTTAATTGTGCCGACGACTTGCAGCGGAATATTGCTGCTCACCGCTTGGCGAAAACGCGCACCTGCACTCATAGTATTCTCCTTGTAAATTCGTGGCTTAGCGGGGATCGCCGCCGCACTATTTTTAATTCGTCAGTGACTATTCAATCTGCTATTTGCTATTCAATCTGCTATTCGCTGTTCAATCAGTTGGCGGCTGCGCTGAATGTGACGACGCATCAGCATTTCCGCCAGCTCGGCATCGCGCTCGCGAATTGCCGCCAAAATTTGCATGTGCTCTTGCAGCGCTTGCTGGGGGCGAGAATGCGCCCGGGGCGATTGAAAGCGGTACATACGCAGCAAGTGGTATAACTCACCACATAACAGGTTGATCAGTTTCTGGTTATGGCTGGCTTTGATGATGCAATAATGAAAATCAAAGTCGCCTTGTTGATGAAAGTAGGCCGCCCCCTCCACCCGCTCGATATAGGCATGGTGGGTGGCGAGCACCTCACTTAACTGATCGATCTCGGCATCGGTGATGTGCGCGCACGCCAGTCTTGCCGCCATGCCCTCTAAGGCTTCTCGCACTGCGTAGATCTCGGCTAATTGGCGATGTGTCAGCGTCACCACTCTCGCGCCCACATGAGGCACCCGCTCTACCAGTCCTAAGGCTTCGACCCGCATCATCGCCTCGCGCAGTGGACCTCGGCTGACGCCAAACGCGGCGGCTAATCCCGCTTCCGATACCTTGGTGCCTGCTGGATAGGTGCCGCTCACTATCGCCTCGATAAGCTGCTCGGTCAGGCTGGCTGACTTGGTGGGCTCACGTGACTCAGCCGGAGTCGATTGCGTGTGTTGGTCGAGAGCCTGGTCATTTGTCGACAATAAAGACATAAATACCGCCTAAAAACTTTAATACAGCCAGAATATAATAAGATTGTAGACAATGTAGATTAGACTTTGGTCTGTAGCGCCGTATTTTTGTCGTGATCTCGCCCACAACGTAAATGATAATGTACGCATTGATTTGTTATTCACTTGTTATCAAACGGATGTTTGACTCGACCTCATTGAAAAGCAGCGTATTGTGTAGCGGTCGTTTTTATAGGGATAGAACGCAAGTATGGATAGAAATCATTCCAAGCGTGAAAACGCATTGGCGCTACTCATTGGTAGTAGTCTGGTGTCACTTGGCATCTTCTTTTTCAACCAAGTAGGCCTACTCACCGGCGGTACCGCTGGGCTGGCACTCTTTTTACAACGTGTCACCGACTTTAGTTTTGGTGAGCTTTTCTTCGTGATCAACCTACCTTTCTATTGGCTCGCTTACACCCAAATGGGTAAACGCTTCACCTTAAGTACCTTGGTCGCCGTCAGCATTGTGTCTTTCTGTGCTGATCACTTACATCACGTGCTCACCATTCAAAGTATTCATCCCGTCTATGCCGCTTTGATTGGCGGTGGCCTCATTGGTATGGGCATGCTGGTGATGTTTCGGCATCAATGCAGTTTGGGCGGGTTTAACACCCTAGCGCTGTTCTTACAGCAACGATTCGGCATCCGCGCCGGGAAAGTGCAAATGGCGCTAGATTGCTCGATTGTGGTGTTGTCACTGATGGTCGTTGAACCATGGCTAATTGCCTTATCTGTCGCCGCGGCGATTACCACTAACCTCGTGCTGGCGATGAATCACAAGCCTGGGCGCTATCAGGTCCAGCCGGGATAGGCGCATACCCCTTATATCGGTGCAGTCGGATCCGCTGCACCGATCATCTTTTCTCGCCAAGCTACATTTTTTCTCGCCAAGCTACATTTTTTCTCGCCAAGCTACACTCTTAAACCAAATACGAATCACTCTTACAATTGGTTATATCACGTGGTAAATTCTTCTTTTTAGGCGCCAACTCAAAGGAGTGCTGATGAGCGCAGCTAACCCTACCGTTGATGCATTACCATTACCCGCCACAGTGACACTGCCCTCTTTTCCGCCAGCCCTGGGCTTATCTATGGTGCCTGATGCGGTGAAAGGCGTTTCGCTCCGTAAGCAGCTCACCACCTCGCAAGGGCTGGCGCATTGTTTTTCTGCAGTGAACGCCACCTATGGCGATGCGGATAGCCGTGCCCAAGGTACCCTTTTTATCGGGGCTTATGCCTATGAGTTTCTGCTGCCGGTGCTGGCAAGCTGGCTACAGGGCGGGCAGTTCCCATCACTGGACTTGGATAATTGGCAGGTGAAATACGAACCTACCCGCGTCACTAAACCCAATGGCCAAGAGCTTGTTTATCACAAGCCGCATTTTTATCTCAGCGCCCTTGAGGGATGGAGACGGCAAGATCACCAGGACTGGCGAGTGATTTTGCATGGTGCTTTATTGCATCACTTTTCGCCCATCGTCGATGCGATTGCCGAGCAAAGTGGTATGCGTGAGGGGCCACTATGGAAAGTGATCGCGGATTCAATCTGTATTGCTTTCTTAATGGTAGGGAAGCATCGCGATTGTGAGCAGGCCGCGCGTGAAGCCGCGCTGTCGATCGTCCATCAACGCGGCACCCCGCTTTATAGCAAGCGCAGTGGTTTTCACGATGTCACCGTCTACGATCCGAACGACACCCAAACCGTGCTGCAAACCCATAGCTTCCGTTTGCGCGGCGGCTGTTGCCGGATCTTTACTGTCGATGATCACAGCTATTGCTCAACTTGCTGTTTTTTAAAACCGGACGAACAAGCTAAACGGCTCGCTGAAGTCGCGTGTCAACGTGAAGGCGTAGCGCTGGACTCGCAGCCTCGCTAATTGAGCGCCACATCGACCCAAACAAGGCGGTGATCTGAGTGGGCACGCGCGTGTTCTTGGCCGTTTTTATCACAAATCAGTGGGTAGTCGGCATCATCAGGGGCAGGCCAAAATACGCCGGAGACTAACACCGCCAGCTCTCGCGAAGGCAAGACATAATCGAGGCGCAGCCCGCCGTTATGGGTAGCGATTGACCGCCCTTTGCCATCGATAAAGCGAAACGCGTGAGACTGGGCCGCCTCACTTTTTGGCACCTGCGCACCAGTGGCGACATCAGGGTGCACACGCGGATGGTTAAGCAAGGCACCAATGGCTTGTTTATCCCCATCGCCGTAGCTCGGGTCCGCATTTAAATCGCCAATCACCACAAAAGGTATCTCGGAAGAAAGCCCGCCGTGGACGCCCTTGTCGTCCACCAGCCAATCCGCGTTATCCAAAAGGCCAATTAGTTGGTGAATTTCATCACTGTTGCGCCGCCAATTACGCTTTTCAGGCCCATCAAACACCGGCGGCGTGGGGTGACACGCTACCAAGCGTATCTGCTGATCACCGATACTGATCGGCACAGAGACCAGGTTTTTCGAAGCTAAACGTAGCTTTTTTTTCGCCGCTTCGGTGTAGTAGTCAGACGGAATTTGATGGTGAGGCAGCTGATGCCACGCAAAGTGTTGCCAAGTGCAAATCGCGGTGTCTTCAATGGGGTAACGCGATATGATCACAAAGCCAAACTGACCATGATAGTCGCCAAAGCCATGACACTGCTGAGCATCCGTTAAACGTGGATGCGCGCTGACCGGCACCGTGAGTTTTAAACCCGTGTTGGTGGCAGGCAAATAGCGATACGGATAATCAATCGGGGGGTCGCCGTCTTGCGATTTAGCTAAGTGGCGCTCACAAAATGCGGCCAGTGCACCATCATCGCCACCATCGCCTGGGTGATCAAATTCACACAGCACCACCACATCAGGTCGCACGCGCTGTAAGGTGGCCGCGAGGTTTTTAATTTGCCGACTCGGCGTTGGTGCCTGCATCTGCGATTTAATGTCGCCAGCCTTGCGCCCTGCCAAAGACAGGTTAAATTGCGCAAACCTCAGGGTTGATGGTGCTGTCATGATAGCCTACTCGTGCGCTGAAAAGCCGACTATTTTAACAGGCTCTCAAGGGCACGACGAATTTGTAATGCATCTTCGACGGCACGATGGGGGGCGGGTCCCAATGCTTTCATTTCGCGACTAAAATCACGTCGGTCGAGATCACTGTGCTTTTTTAGCCACTGGTTTACCTCCATTAACGTAAATGAAGGACGCATATAGCAGGCTTTATAAAGCCGCCCCATCCAAAATAGGTCCCACTGGCTGTCGCACAATACATGCTCAAACGGTGCGAGCGTTTGGTTAAGGTGCTGACATACTGCCAATACACTGGTGCCTTCTGTGGCTAATGTCTTTTGCGAGATACCATGAATACGGGATTCAGCTTCGCGGTCCCAGTGATGCCAATGGCCACTGGCGGTGGAGGGATCAATTAAAAAACTTTGACTATCGCCATTTGGCAATACGTATCCTACCTCAATCGGATAAGACATTAACGACAAACCGGATGCTTCAAAATCCAGTGTCACCCACATACGCGTACTCCTTGCTCATAAACTCTCCTGTATAACGAGGCGCTTCCCTTGCCTAGTTAGTTAACTGTAGCCTTTTTGTTGTCACTTCGATGGACTGTCGCGCCACTTTTGCGTGCTTGATTAACAACTGGCTGTAAAAACACACTTCATTTCATGTGCTTGGAGAGTTTTTATTGATAATGTGATAACTCTAACAGCCTATGTTCGGCGTTTGTCAGGTGTACGCTATAATTCGATGCAAGATTGGCGTAGGCTTCAATACACTGTTCATTCGCAGTTTGGCGTTAATCGCCTTGTTTTAGATGGAATCGATTATGAAACAAACGTCTCGCACCATGCTTGCACGCAAACACGTCGCGTTAGTGGCACATGATCACTATAAAGATGCCTTGAGCGACTGGGTAAAAGAAAATAAAGAAATACTGAGCCAGCACGCGCTTTATGCCACCGGCACCACGGGCCACATCCTTGCAAGAGAAACGGGGCTAAAAATAACACCTTTGATGAGCGGCCCAATGGGCGGGGATCAGCAACTCGGGGCGATGATTTCTGAACAAAAAATCGATGTGATGATTTTCTTCTGGGATCCCCTCAATGCGGTCCCACACGATCCAGATGTTAAAGCGCTACTGCGCGTCGGTTCCGTATGGAATATTCCGATTGCCACCAACCGCTCAACCGCCCGCTTTATGATCACGTCGCCGCTATTCGGGCAGGATGTCGATATCCAAATTCCTGATTATCAAGCGTACTTAGACGAGCGTTTGTGATCTTTTTTCCCACACTGTCTGTCGATAACTAACGCCGTCTATGGCTAACAGTGTGGGAGACCGCCTCAAAGGTTTCCTTTCAGTTCCTCCACAAACGGAGAGGCATGGCCTTTTTGATGTACTAGCCACACTTGTTTTTGTGCGCGCGTCAGGGCGACATAACATAATCGCCGTTCTTCCGCGTGTTCAATTGGCTCTTCATTTTTCCCTAATAAGGCCTCATCGAGTGACAGCGAGCGTTGCTTGGCCGGAAACACTCCCTCATCCATGCCGAGAATAAACACATAGTGGGCTTCTTGCCCCTTGCTGGCGTGCGCGGTGGTATAGCGAAGGGCCAGTGATGGATAAGCTTTCTGCCAAGTTTCTAGATCGTTAGGGCATCGAGAGTGGGTGCGACCAATCAGCATCACAGTCACGGTTTGCGTCGTTTTGGCGTGCTTTTTGGCAAGGCTTGCCAGTGTCTTTTCTAACTTATCGTCAGTGATCACTTTAATCACTTTGGGCGTTTTCGCCGATGCTTTGTCGCGCGCGTAATCCAATTGCTTAGTGAGCTGTTTGGGGTTTTGGCAAATAAACTGCTGCGCAATATCCCCCAACGCTGCTGGATAGCGATAACAGGTGGTCAGCCAGCAAATTTCACTATCTCCAAAGCGCTGAGCAAAATCCGTGGTTAAACTGACATCGGCACCGGCAAAACGATAAATGGCTTGCCAATCATCCCCGACGGCATATAACGAGGCGCGTGGCGTTAAGATTTCACTGTCCGTTTTGCCGTGACACAAGGCCTCGAGCATCGCCAATCGTGCCGGCGAAATGTCTTGGTATTCATCGACCATCACAAACTGGATGGGCGTGGCGAATTTTCGCTGTTGGAACAACTTGGTCGCTTTTGCGATCAGTCCATCAAAATCAACGGCGTTCTCCGCTTTTAGTGCTTGTTTATAGGCTTGATACAACGGCCAAATCACCGCCAGTTCGTTTTTTAACCCGATCTGCTCCTCAAAACTTGCCAGTTTATCGGTCAGCGCACGCTTGGTGGTATTGGCTTGGATCACCCGGGAGAGACGCGACCAAACCCAGCTGTGCAACCGACTTTCATGGGCACACGCGGTGAGCTCGGCCTGATCATCAATCGGCAGTGCGTGCTGCTGATGCAGTTTTTCCCATGCTTTATGTGTGTTGGGCTGCTGCCACTGCTCGGCGAGTGCTTGAGTCAGCCAGGCGGCTTTGGCGGTCTCATCACTGGCCAGCGAGGAAATGATAGGGGCCTGCCCTTGGTGCTCAGCAAGTTGCTGGCGGGCAAAGCCATGAAAAGTGGTGACATTCACCTCATGGCCGGTTTTGGTCTTGATCCGAGTTTTAAGCTCAGTCGCGGCATCACGGCCAAAGGCAAGCAATAAAAGCTGCTCAGGCTTGGCTTGCCCACTTTCAATTAAGTAGGCAGCGCGTGCCACCAATACGCTGGTTTTGCCGCTACCGGGCCCCGCCACCACCAAGGTATGAGATTCATCGGTAAGCACAGCCTCACGCTGCGCCGGATTCAGTGGTGACGATTCAATCTGATCAAACCAGGTTTGCCACTGGTTGAGCATCGCCGCTTGCCATTGCTGATTACGGGTTTTCAGCCAATGGGTATCGCCTTGCAACACCGGCATCAACGTGGTGGCGACGCCTTCATCTAACTGGGAAAGGAAAGCAGCTGGGATCCCCTCGCTTTCTAGCGTATCCAATAACGTTTGCTGGGCAGTGCGTAATTGCGCCATGCGAACGTATCCTGGCGCGTTCACCAGCGCCTCATAGTCAGCCAGCAAGCTCGGTCGAATGAGCGCTAACTGTTTTTGATAGCGTGCGACATAGGCTTGATAACGCGCATGAATGGCTTTACCGGCCTGTTTAGCACGTCGCCAAGGCAGGCCAAACACATCAAATGGATAAGCATCTCCTTGCTCTGTGAAGCCAGTCAACGAGATGGTTCCCCAGAGTAGCCCACGCGAAATGGTGAGCTGTCCATTCCAGGCAGAAAAGGGAATATATTGACGATGGTGGCGAGATTCGAGCAGTAAGCCATCATTTTCTAGCTGTAAACTATAATGATCGCCATAAACAAGCCATTGTGCCCAGCGATTTGCAGAGAGTTTCATATCAATACGTTAGTCAGCCAATGAGGGATAGGCGCGGCCTTTAAAAGATGCTTGGCATGCTACTGCTCACCATCCTATAAATCAATTCAATCGCCCACAAAGCCTGTTCTCAGCGTCGATTCTCTTAAGGAATTGACCTACCGCAACCAAACGATAAAAGCGGTGCTTAAAGACGCATTCAGGGTTAGTTTCTCGGGCCGTTTCTGGTATCTTGCCAGCATTGTTGGCCGATAACGTTTATTTATGTCTTTTTCTCTGCCACGTTTTCCCACCGTGCCACTCACGTTGCGTGAGTATTGGGCCAATCACCGGATTAATGACAGCCTTCGTGTGCTGATTGCGCTGATGGGCGTTGCCTTGTATGCCAGTTATGCTGGACGTACCGATATTGTCACCCCGCTCGTCCTTGGCGTCATCGCCTCGGCACTGGCAGAAGTGGACGATCATTTTTGGGGCCGAGTACGCGCACTTGGCGTCACCTTGGTCTGTTTTACTGTGGCGGCGTTTTCCGTCGAGCTCTTATATGACACGCCATGGTTATTTGCTCTCGGCCTCACCGTGTCGAGTTTTGGTTTTATCATGTTAGGGGCCATTGGTGAACGCTACGGCACCATTGCGTTTGCGTCGTTACTGTTGGCGGTCTATACCATGCTAGGCATGGAGCAAGGCAGTGATATGTGGTTACAACCCATGATGCTGCTATCAGGGGCAGTCTGGTATGGCCTTTTGTCGCTGATATGGATTGTCATCTGGCCTCATCGTCCGGTACAGCATCGGCTCGCGGCGGTATTTCGCCAAACCGCGACCTATATGGAAACCAAATCGAACCTATTTCACCCTGTGACAGAATTGGTCCCCCAGCCGACCCGCATCGCCGCCGCGAACCGAAATGCCCAAGTCGTCGCCGCACTCAACCAAGCCAAGGCATCTTTGCTGGCCCGTGCACGACGGGGGCGATTGACTAAACGGCATCAAGCGTTGCTGCAAACCTATTTTATTGCCCAAGATATCCATGAACGTGTCAGCTCTTCGCACTATCGTTATCAAGATCTTGCCGCGCAGTTTTTCCATTCTGATATCTTGTTTCGCTTTGAGGCCTTGCTCAATGCCCAGGCCAGCGCCTGTCGCGATGTTGCACAAGCGTTATCGATCGGGGCGCGCTACCAGCACCCAAAAGCGGGTCAGCAAGCGTTACTGGCCATCCAGCAATCGATGCAATATTTATTGGCTGAGCAAACCCAAGATGCCTCGCGCATGGCCTTACTTCATCAGCTCGATTTTCTCTATAAAAACCTAGAGACCGTTGAGGAGCAGTTGGCGAGCCTTAGTGATTTAGCTGCCAATGATGGCACACAAGAAAGTGAACTGGCCGACCCCGATGCGCGCTCTCTGGGCGAAATGGTGTATCGGATCCGTCGTCAGATGACAGTCAAATCGCTACGTTTTCGCCATGCGGTGCGCCTCTCTTTGTCACTACTCGCCGGCTACGGGGTGATTCAAGGGCTATCGCTTGAACATGGGTTTTGGATCTTAATGACGATTCAATTCGTTTGTCAGACAAACTACTCGGCGACGCGAAACAAACTCAAAGAACGGATCCTAGGGACCGTGGGTGGTTTGCTATTAGGTGTGCCCGCTTTGTATTTGTTCCCCGATCCGAGCAGCCAGTTAGCGTTAATGGTGATCACGGGGGTACTCTTTTTCGCTTTTCGTACCGTGCAGTATACGCTCGCGACCCTGTTTATCACCCTGCTGGTACTCATGTGCTTTAGCCAATTTGGTCAGGGCTTTGCGGTTATCTTGCCACGGCTGGGAGATACCGTGATCGGCTGCCTGATTGCTGTCGCCGCCGTTCGTTACGTGCTCCCCGATTGGCAAGCGCACCGGTTGCGTGGGATCATGACCGAGGCGTTACAAGCCAATCGTGATTACCTTGCCCATGTGATCGCACAATATCGTGTCGGTAAACGCGATAATCTCGCCTACCGAATCGCACGTCGCCATGCACACAATGCCGATGCCGAGCTCACCACCGCCATCAGTAATATGTTGGTCGAGCCAGGACGCTATCGCACCAACATTGAAGAGACGTTCCGGTTTTTGTGTTTAAACAATGCGATGTTGAGCTATATTTCTGCGCTTGGGGCTCACCGCCGTCGCATGGACGATGAGGTTAATCATCAGAAAATGGCGCAACTGCATCGTGATATTCATCAATCACTCAATACGTTAACCGAACGACTCCGGCGCGAGCTGCCGACCGAGCAACCCACTCAAGTGGCATCAACCGGTGATAAAACCCTCTCCGGCGACCTGGCAGACACTCACCCAGACGTTGTGTATCACGACACCCCAGAGCCTAACGTCGCCGCTCATGATAGGGTCGATAACACACCGTTAAGCATGGTGCTGCAACAGTTAACATTAATTCAGCGTATGATCCCTGAGTTAAATATGCTCACTGCGACATTGCGTCAGCAAGCACTCAAACAAAGCCGGACTTAGCGCCTCCTCACACGCACGTGCCCAGCTATCGAGCCGTCGTTGGCTGGGCTTGCGGTTAAAACACTGACACTGACGCCTCAAGGTCAGCACTCTGTCAAATTACACTTATTTACGCGATCTACGGTTGAAAGCCTGACGTTGAAGACGGATATTAGATCCATGTCATCTGTTGAGTCTGGCAACTATACTTATCATTTAGCGGCTTGTTGTCGCCGCATAGCCCGCCTGGAGCATTTATGGCTATTCATGTAGGAATCATTGATTCGGATCCAGTCCGACTCGTTACCCCGGTTTTACATCAACAATTGCCTGTCAGTAAGTTGGTATTGATTGGTACGCTTGAACAAGATCTCGAGTTTGAGCGACTCACTCGTGTGTTAGCCCCGAAAGGCATTGAAACGGAGTTTTTTGAAATCTCGGATGATATCAATATCCGAGAAGTCAAAAGCCAAGTAAAGCGTCTTGCCGAACAGCTCACCCAATCTTCTGAAGACATTCTTTTTAATGCGAGCTGTGGCCTACGCCACCAATTATTGTCTGCTTACGAAGTGTTTAGAACCTATCAATGGCCCTGTTATGTGATTGAGCCCTACAGCGACGAATTGTGCTGGCTCTATCCCGACGGTCTTCCACAGCAACAGGTTGAAGATCATATTAGTTTGACCGAGTACATGACGATTTTTGGTGCCCGTTGCGCAGATCACGATGAAGAGGAAACCGGCTGTCTCACCAATGATATTTATCGGTTAGGAGAAAAATGGGCGAGCAATGCGTATGAATTAGGCCCAGGCTTAGCCACTTTAAATTACTTAGCGACCACTTGCCGAAAAGAACAGTGCCTGGATGTTGCATTGAGCGAAAAACAGCAAGGCTATCGCGAACTCGGGATGCTGCTCGACGATTTATCGGATGCGGGATTAGCGCACTACGAAAATGGTGTGCTCACTTTTAGCTGTGAGGAAGCCCGACGTTTTGCCAACGGAGAATGGCTGGAAAGCTACGTGCACCACACGGTCACTTCTATCCAAAAAGAATTACCGACCATCCAAGACAGTGCGCTTTCTATGCAGGTTTATCGCCAAATTGGCGAGCGAGAAGTCCGCAATGAGTTGGATGTCGCCATGGTGGTTAACAATAAGCTTCATATCATTGAGTGCAAGACAAAGGGCATGTCTAGCGACGGTGATGACACCCTGTATAAATTAGAGTCTTTGCGCGATTTACTGGGTGGCTTGCAAGCACGTGCGATGCTGGTCAGCTTTAGACCATTACGTCATCACGATATTACGCGGGGTACAGATCTGGGTTTAGCTTTGATCGGCCCTGACCAGCTGGCCAACTTACGCACCCATCTTTACGATTGGTTTATTGCCGCTGGCGGTACTATCGAAGTAAGAACAAGTTAATCGCTTACGCAAGGCGATACGACACGTTCGACAACCTTGTCGGCAATAAAAAACGCGGTGCTCATCAGGGCACCGCGTTCAAGGATAACGATATCGCGCTAGCTTATAGTAGCTTACGGGCCGCTTCCACCACCACTTTGATCGAACGTGCTTCCGTTTCTTTTAAGGTCGCGTGATCTGGGATTTCTTTTTGCGTACGGTTGATAATCACACCCGCGACACAACCAGCACGTAAGCCTGAGCTGGCACACATGGTCAGCAAAGTGGCCGATTCCATCTCAAAGTTCAACACACCCATCTCTTGCCATTCTTGCATCGAGCCTTGGAAACGACGCACAACGCGCCCGCTAAAGGTGTCATAACGCTCTTGGCCAGGGTAGAAGGTATCACTTGATGCGGTCACCCCTGTATGTACGGTAGCACCATCTTCATCAACGGCGGCTTTCATCGCGGTCGCAACATCAAAGTCAGGCACCGCTGGGAATTCCATCGGTGCAAAGTGAGTACTGGCACCGTCAAGACGTACAGAGCCGGTGGTCACGATCATATCACCGACGTTAATGTCAGGCTGGATAGCGCCTGTAGTACCAACACGCAAGAAGGTATTCACGCCCAATTGCGCCAATTCTTCTACCGCAATAGACGTTGACGGTCCACCAATGCCGGTTGAGCAAACCACCACGGATTTGCCATCTAGCCAACCGAGGTACAAGGTATATTCACGCTGTGAGGCGAGAAACGTTGGGTTTTCCATCAAGTTCGCGATTTTTTCAACGCGAGCAGGATCACCAGGAATGATGGCAGTGGTTGCGCCTTGTAGATCGGCTTTTGTGACGCCAAGGTGGAATACAGGGGTATCAGACATAATCAGTCTCCTCGCTGGATGCTATCATCAGCATTTAAAATAATGTAAGGCCTACCGAGGTAGGCCTGAACTCGTTATTGATTATGTGTTTAGGATACCCAAATCTGCTCCTTTTTATGTGACCATAATCGACATATTGCACTATCATCTCTTACAGATTTCAGGATTTAGAGATCGACATCACTTTATAAAGGTAAAAGCAGACATAGGGTGTCCTCATTTTTGGTCCTAATCACGCAACAGGCGTAATGCATTCAGTGTCACCAACGCTGTCGCCCCACTGTCTGCCAGTACAGCCACCCATAAACCGGTGATCCCTAACACACTGGTGACCAAAAACACCCCTTTTAGTCCTAGCGCAATCGTGATGTTTTGCCGCACATTGGCTTGCGTCGCGCGCGCGAGCTGAAGAACGCGAGGCAGCTCAATTAAACGATTATGGCTCAATGCTGCTTCGGCGGTTTCAAGCGCAACATCCGTCCCACTGCCCATCGCGACCCCCAACTGAGCGGCTTTCATTGCAGGAGCGTCATTAATGCCATCGCCAATCATGGCGATCCGATACTGACTCGCGAACGCTTCAACCGCCGCAACCTTGTCTTCAGGTAATAGTCCAGCACGATAATCAATCCCTAACTCGTCGGCAATTTCAGCAGCGGCTGTCGGGTTATCCCCTGTCAGCATCACAGGATGGATCCCCATCGCGCGGATCTGCTCAATCGCCTCACGTGCGTCCTCGCGCAATTTATCGCGCCAGCCAATCATGCCATAAGGGCGCTCATCGACCATCACTACCGCAACGGTGACTCCGCGTGCCGCGATCTGACTGGCCTGTTGATACTGCGCATGCTCGAGCGTGGCGTCCGAGAGTTTGTCGAGCGCAACCATCCGAACAAGCTGGCCGTCGACTGTCCCTTCTACGCCTCGGCCTGCATTGGCTTGAAGCCCTGTCGCATCGGGGATAGAAAGACCGCGTTCCGTGCTGTAGAGCACGAGTGATTTAGCCAATGGATGATGACTACCGCGTTCGATCGCTGTCGCCAGTTGCAACAGCGTGGTTTCATCGCCTTGCCACACGCAAACATCCGTGACCATGGGCTTACCTTCTGTCAGTGTGCCCGTTTTATCAAAGGATACTGCGTTGATACTTGCCAAGCTTTCTAGCGCCGCTCCCCCTTTAATTAACGCGCCTCGACGTGCTGCCGTGGCCAAGCCCGAGGTGATAGCCGCTGGTGTGGAAATCACCAGCGCACAGGGGCATGCAATCAATAATAGTGCTAGGCCACGGTATAACCACTCTTGCCAACTGGCCGCAAAAAAGAGGGGTGGAACGACAACCACTAACACGGCTACGCCAATCATCGTCGGGGTATACCAACGACTGAATCTATCGATAAAGCGTTCAATCGGTGCTTTTTTTGACTCGGCTTGCTCAATCAAATGCAGGATTCGGTCAATGGCGTTTTCACCTTGGGCAGAAGTCACCGTCAGTGTCACCGTTTTATCGGTGGCTAAACTGCCTGCCATCACGGTGTTGCCCGCTTCAATATCGACCGGAATCGACTCTCCCGTCAGGGCGCTTTGATCAAAACTCGCCACCATTTCCATCAACTTGCCATCCGCCGGCAAACGCTCACCGGCGCTAATCTCAATCACATCACCGGGCGTTAATGTGCTCGCCGCAACGGCTTCACGTTCACCGTTTTTGCCCACTCGCGTCACGGTTTCTGGCACTAACGCCATTAATGATTGAATACCGTCACGGGCACGCGTCGAGGCATAGCCTTCCAGCCGCTCGCCAATGAGAAACAGTACCAACACCATGGCCGCTTCCGTCGTTTCTCCTAGGTAGAGGGCTCCGAGTGCGGCAATACTCATCAGTGTTTCAATGGAAAACGGGGATCCCTGACGTGCCAGCCTGCCCGCTTTGAGTAAGATAGGCGTTAATCCGACCACGGTGGCGCCGGTAAATAACCAGTCTGACAGTGAGGGAGACCAATAATGCAGGCCCCAGGCGATGAGCATGCTGCCAATCAATCCAAACAGTAGTGCATCATCGCGCCACTTTTGCCAGCCAGAAGGCTCTATAGCGGGTTGATTTAATGCCAGCAGTGGAAAGCCCACTTTTTTGGCCGCGTACTGAATCGCCGCAAGCGTATCAGCGGGTGCATTGTGGGAGAGAGACACCCGTAACTTTTCAGTCGCAAACAGTACTGTCGCACTTTCAACACCCGGTGTGGCGTGAATCGCCTTCTCTAGTTTGGCGGCACAGCTTGGGCAGTCCATTCCCGTCACCGCCCATTCATGAGTCACAGAAGAGGAAAAGCGATGCCTGTCAGGATCGTCGTCACCCGCATTGCCCTCGCCATCTTGATGACTCGAACAGCAACTTGTTTCTTGGCATGTGTTTGTCACCGCCTCTGTGGACTGAGAAACGGTTTGGTGATGGGGTTGGTGACAATGGTGGTGTCCGCAGTGTTTACACATAATCGACTCCTTTGCTGGTCGTTGTGTTTATCATTTACGGACAGTATAAGGGTTGGAGCCCACTCCAGAGTCAAGGACGGATGTATCACTATAAAAACGCCCAGCCGTTGAATGGCTGGGCGTTAATTCTAATTACCGCGACATATCCGCAATGAGTTACTGAATCACAAAAATATATCCTTGCAGAATAATGAGATTCACGATGTCGATAAAGAACGCACCGACAATAGGAACGACCATAAAGGCTTGAGGCGCTGGCCCAAAGCGGTTAACGATCGAGCCCATGTTCATGACTGCCGTCGGTGTCGCCCCCAAGCCAAAACCACAGTGCCCACCGGCAATGACCGCACTGGTATAATCGCTTCCCATTAGCTTAAAGGTGACATAATAGCTAAACAACCCAATCACTACCGATTGAATCGCCAGAATAATCAGAAAGGGCACGGCTAAGTCGAGAATATTCCATAACTTCAGCGTCATTAAAGCCATCGCCAAGAATAGAGACAGAGAGACCGTCCCCACCATATCAACCGTTTCTGATTCAAGCTTGCGTAAATTAAACAGCTCTAACGTATTGGTGATGATCACACCCAAGAATAACGCATAAACAAAGTCAGGGATCATAAGCCACTGAATGTTGAACTGACTAACCCATTCAGATAAATGACTTGCACCTGTAATACACAATAACAAAATAAACAAGACTTCAATCACTTTTTTAGCAGTGACTTTATCTTCTTCATTTTCATTATATGTGACTAATTCAGGATATTTTTCGTGCGTTGTTGTCCCACGTCCATACTCAGATTCGAGTTGGTGTTTATTAATCAAACGCTGAGCAACAGGGCTACCAATAATCCCGCCAATAACGAGGCCAAGTGTGGCTGAGGCCATTGCGATCTCAAGCGTGCTTTGAATCCCATATTCATCGGTTAATATCTGTGCCCAGGCTGCGCCAGTACCATGGCCACCTGATAGCGTAATTGAACCGGCGACTAAGCCCATTAACGGATCAAGGCCTAGCAGCGAGGCAAAACTGACGCCAATCGCATTTTGAATGATAATATAGACAGACGCGATCGCTAAAAACCAGAAAACTTTTAGCCCACCTTTGACTAACTGTTTATAATTGGCTGCCAACCCAACGGTGGCAAAAAACATTAGCATAAAGGTGTTTTTTAACGGTAGATCAAATTTAAAGTTGATACCGTTATAATGTAAAACTGAAATCACACAAGCAATGATTAACCCCCCAACAATAGGTTCGGGAATATTAAACTTGCGTAATGCGGGAATTTTTGAATTAACGAAATGGCCTAGAAAAAGTACACCAATAGCAATCAAGAATGATTCTAGTGCACCAATTGAATTGAGTTGATACATATAACCTCTTTGTTTCTCTCACCTCGTCCTCCCTGATCGTCCAATTTAACCTTTGTTTCTACCTCATTTGATATTGTCGTAAAGTCAATGCTGGCCTCCACACCCACGATATTCCCGCATCCTGCTTATCGTATTCACTGCATGACAGGGGCTAACCTCTGTATCCGCACGGCAGGCCACCAGCTTGCCAATGGGCAGCACAATAGCAGAAAACCTTAAATCTGGCATCAAAAATCGCACGATCTATCACGATCATCGCTTTAGTTATTGAAATATCAATATTAAAAGGCAGGATAACAGCAGAGTATGCTGATTAAAAAATAGACGAAAAACGAGAGAGGGTGCTCAATCCAACCACCCTACTGACGGCTCAGTAGGGTGCGTGCGTATCGTTCTGTGGTCACACAGGGTGGGTTAAACATTCGCCCATCTGCATCCCAATGGCGCGCAGTATGTCACGACGCGTGATGATCCCAACTAATTTACCTTCATCGACGACCGGATACAGTTTAGGTTTGGTCGGTGCCATCATTTCGGCCAGTTTAATGATACTGTCTTCTGATTCCACCGCTAACGCGTTGGGCGTCATGCAATCTGAGACGGTGTGTGAGTCTTGACAGTGGTAGCTGTCTCGTAACAACTGCTGCAACATATCTTGCTCGGATATAAAGCCCACCAAACGCTTATTAGCATCAATGACTGGTCCTCCCGTTTGCTGGCTACGAAGTAACTTTTCGAGCGCACTAGACAACGGCATGTCCTGCGAGAATGTAACCGGTCGTTTGTTCATATAATCTTTGACTGTGATCGACTCCATGTCGCCTCCCCAAATCGTTATGACATTATCAGTCCGCCCTTTAAGTGTCGTCTAAGTTGGCGAAATGTCTAAATCACTTTCAACAATTTTTGTTATCGGGCAGACCAATCATCAACACGTTGGCATCTTCAGCTAGGCTACCATCCGAGTAGCGGATAGAGTTTTCCGGTTTTTACTGCTCGATGGGCGTTATTAATGGTGCCATCTTGCGCCCACTTCGTGATCACGGGCCGAATAATTGCCTGGGTGGTTTCCCAGTTTTGCCCTGGTTTTACGGCATCGAGATATAACAGCTGCAACAGTAGGCTATCGAGTCCAGTCAGTAACTGCTGCGAGCTCTGATCGTTAAAAATAGACGGATAGACTCGGTTATCGTCATTGGGTAACCCCATGACTTGCGTCAACTCTTCCACCACGCACGCCACCAGCTTACCTTTTGATCGGGCGAGATCGACGGGGATCACCACCGCCGCATACTGAATTACCCCGTGTCTATCCACTTTAATGTTGGCAGCACATATCGCGTTCTCTAATGGCGAGACATCGTCCGTCGCAAACTGTTTGCGTGCATCGTCTAAAAAACGTGCGTGATTAGTAAATACGATCGATAGATTGGCGCGTTCAGGCCTTTCGGTTGGGGTAAAGGCTACCCCAGTGATTGATTGCAAATGACTAAGATGGTACGCCACTAAATTATCATGTAGCTCACTGTTATTGATTGGATGGGCAATATGATACCGAATCGGCACTTGCCACTTTCGGATGCCCTGCTCCCCTTCAATATATTCGCTTTTCATTGCTATTCGGTAAAAAGCGTCAAGGATATAACCAGGCGATTGCCACGCCTGATCACTCGCCTCGGCCGGAACGGTCCATAAACATCCTATCAACATCAAAGCCAGCCATCCTCGGCGATACACAGCATCACTCCTTTGTTTTCATTACGTTATCCAGCGTCGCTGCAAAAACAACAGAAAAATGGAAGCCATGTACCATTTTTCTAGACAGATTTTGAACCGGATCGACACTATGACTCCAATCACATTTTACTCTAGCAATGGCTGTGGATAGTAACCAGGATCTTTCCTATCTAACGAGGATATTATGCGTAAAACGTTACTTGCCTTATTTATTCCACTTGCGTTGCCCGCTTATGCCGCCAATATTGTCGATGCGACCAGTATTGATTTGAGCGAAGCACTCGCACCTGAGCAATCTCGCAGTGCCATGGTGACTGGCTCTTCATTAAGTTACCAAGAGCAATCTCGCCTTAACATTGGTGGCCAATCTCTGGTTCGCAAACAACAACTTCATTACGGTATTCCTGTTTATGGTTACTCGGTGGTTGAGAACACATCGGCGCGCAATTTTGCGCCGGATGTAAAAGGCGAGGTCGTCACCGGTATTGAGTCTGATATTGGCAACACGCTGCCGATGTTGAATCAGCAACAGGCTATTGCCATTGCACAGGGCGAATCTACCCCAAATGCGCGGCAATTTAAGCAACCAGATGCGAACACACAGTTGTTGATTTGGCTTGATGAGCAGCAAACTGCGCGCCTGGTGTATAAAGTCGACTATTTAGCCAGCGATAATGGCCATCCGTCACGCCCGATTAAAATTATCGATGCGAAATCCGGCACTGTTTTAGATAGCTGGGAAGGCATCGCTCACCTAGAAGCGAGTGGCCCAGGAGGGAACCAAAAAAGTGGTCGGTTTAACTTTGGTCCGAACACGCAGCTCGGTGGATTCCAAGTGAATAGTCGCTGCCAAATGGACAGCCCCGACGTGAAAACCATTAATATGAACAACCGTGAATGGGGCGGACAAGTTCATCAATTTAATTGCCCTCAAAATACCTATCGCCAAGTCAACGGCGCCTATGCCCCGATGAATGATGCGCAGTACTTTGGTCAGCAAGTTTTCAACATGTATCAAGATTGGTTAGGTGTTCGCCCTATTCGCCAGCAGCTCACAATGCGTGTTCACTATGGTCAAGGCTACGGTAATGCGTTTTGGGATGGTCGCCAGATGACATTTGGTGACGGAAATCGCAGCATGTACCCGCTTACCACTTGGGATGTGATTGCACACGAAGTCAGTCATGGTTTTACCGAGCAAAACTCTGGCTTAGAGTATCGCGGAATGTCTGGTGGCATGAATGAAGCCTTTTCAGATATCGCTGCCGCAGCGCTAGGCCAGTATGTATTCGGCGACTTTAACTGGAAAATGGGTGAAGATGTGATGAAGCATAGCGAAGCCATGCGTTATTTCATTAACCCCAGTAAAGACGGTCGCTCTATTGGTCACGTTGATCGTTACTATCAAGGCATTGATGTCCACTTAAGCTCGGGGATTTATAACAAAGCCTTTTATCATTTGGCCACCAGCGAACAGTGGAATATCAAAAAGGCCTTCCGCGCATTTGCAACTGCTAACCAACTTTACTGGCGTCCTAACGCGAGCTTCCAACAAGGCGCGAATGGGGTTTGCGAAGCAGCTAAAGATCTTAACTACCCTGCGGGGGCAGTGAGTCAGGCCTTTGCAGAAGTCGGTATCGAGATGCAAAACTGCCAAGGTGGCGGTGGCACACCGACGCCAGAGCCTGAGCCTGAGCCTGAACCACAACCCGAGCCGCAGCTAAAACCGCTCACCTTAGAGCAGCCCGTGCAAATTCAAGGCACAGCGGGAAGCGCACAGCAGTTTGTGGTTCAATCCGCACCACGCGGTACGGTTTGGTTACAAACCTATCGCGGCCAAGGCGATGTCGATTTATATGCCGCTGTCGGTCGCCCGGCAAGCGCGAATGATCATGACTGTCGTTCAACCAATTCGGGCAACGATGAGTATTGTGGCTTTAGCCAAGTTCAAGGCCAAGACATTTATGTCACGGTAACCAGTAATGGTAACTACACCACGAATGTCTTAGCCCGGGTTGATGACCGCGGTGTAGAAAAAAATCGCTGCGCCAATATGCCTAGCTGGAGTCAATACAATTATTACTCGGCCGGCGTACAGGTTCAGTATCAAGGACACTTTTTCCAAGCCTCACAAAACAATTGGGGCATTGATCCTATGTCCAACCAATGGGTTTGGCGCTACCAAGGTCGTTGCCAAGGCTAGTTTCCATGGCGGCTGGCATCATGCCAGCCGCTTCATTTGTCTGTTACTGATCATGCGCCCCATCCCTTGCCAGTGAAGCGATGACGTATTGTGATCCCCGCGCGATTCTCGCCGATAATGGTACCTATCTCTCGCATTACTGATTTATTACATCTATGTTAATGATTATTGGTAACAATTAAGTTATGGATAGATTGGATGCAAAAAAAGGTATTTCCCACAATCGGACGCTGGCATCACCTCGCGCTGCTCCTTCTCCTCATCCCTACCGCTGTCTGGGCCGCTGAGGCAAACACATCGTCGATTCATTACCCGACCATGCTCATGGGGCTGCTCGGAGGTCTTGCTCTGTTTTTATACGGCATGGATAAGATGTCCAATGCGCTTAAAAATGCCGCAGGGAGTCGGCTCAAATCCTTGTTAGCGCGACTAACGACTAACCGGGTGGCTGGTGTATTCACAGGAGCCGGTGTGACCGCAACCATCCAGTCTTCCTCTGTCACCACAGTGCTATTAATCGGCTTTATTTCTGCAGGTTTGATGTCTCTGACACAAGCAACAGGCGTGATCATGGGTGCCAATATTGGCACCACGGTAACGGCCCAGATTGTGGCCTTTAAAATCACCCAAGCCGCGTATCTGATGGTCGCTATTGGCTTTTTTATTCAATTTACCGCCAAGGCCGATAAAACCAAGCAATACGGCAAGATGCTGTTTGGTTTGGGTCTCATCTTTACGGGCATGAATATGATGAGTGAGGCGATGTCACCCCTGCGCGGCTATCAGCCATTTATTGATGCCATGGCCCAAATGCGAAACCCCTTCCTCGCTATCTTGCTTGCAGCCTTGTTTACTGCATTAGTACAATCCTCGTCGGCCACCACCGGGATTGTGATCGTATTAGCGGGACAAGGCTTTATTTCGTTGGAAAGTGGGATCGCACTTGCCATGGGGGCTAACGTCGGGACGTGCGTCACCGCATTATTGGCCGCCATCGGCAAATCTCGCGAAGCCAAGCAAACCGCCAGTGTTCATATTCTCTTTAACATTATTGGCGTATTTATTTGGTTGCCAATGATCAGCACGCTCAGTGATTGGAGTGTCGCGCTTTCGCCGATTCACCCCAATTTAACCGGCGTTGAACGATTAGGAGCTGAGCTCCCGCGCCAAATCGCGAATGCGAATACGTTATTTAACGTCGTGAATACGCTAGTGATGCTGCCATTCGTGGGAGGATTTGTTTGGCTGGCAAAAAAAATCATACCGAAAACGCCTAAACCAACGATCAGCGAACGGCCGATTGTCGCACCGAAATATTTGTCGAAAGAACTATTGATGACGCCAGACATTGCCATGGACCAGGCACAGCTTGAGATAGGTCGCGTTGGGCGTAGAGTTTGCAACATGATGAATGCCCTACCGCCTCTAACCTCAAAACTGGCCACGCAGCAAGAGCAAAGCGCAGCCGTGGAGGCGCTGGGGAAAATAGAGACTCTAGAACAACAAGTAGATATTCTACATGGGCATATTTTGTTTTACTTAGGACGACTGCGTAAAGAGCCACTTTCACAGGTACAAAGTGATCGTCAAATCATGCTGATCAGTGTGACCGACCAACTCGAAAGCATTGCGGATCTGATTGAAGACACCTTAGTTCCCATCATGGATAAATCACTTCATGCGGAGATTAGCATCAGCCCTGAAATGCAATCAACGCTTGATGAAATCCAAGATAAGGTGACGCATGCGTTACTTGATAGCGTGAATGCGATTCGACGTGGGGATACGCAACGGGCTAAGCGGGTACTAAACACCAAACGTACCCTTAACGCGCTATTGGATAAAGTACTGGCTCATCAAGCAGAGCGTTTGGTCGAGCATAACCCCAATCGTCTTCAACTGTTTAGTATTGAAATGGAGTGGACCGAATCGCTCAAGCGCGTCTATACCGTGACCAAACGTATTGCCAAGTTGCACCTGCGTGAAAAAGAAACGTAATGATAAATAAGTAGCTGATAAAAAAAACAAAGTGGAACTAAGCCCTAATATTTGGGCTTAATTCGCCAAAAATATCGAGAAAATCGTTATAAAAGCTCCGCCCAAATTAAACTAGGAGCTTGAAATGTCTTATGAATTTCCTTCCCGTCCCAAGCCTCTTTCGGCACTTATCGCGCTTGCCGCGCTAAGTAGCACCAGTGCATGGGCTAGCGAGTCATGCGAGGTCGCCGATTTAGCAGCCAGTGCTAGCCCTATCCAAGTGATTGCGAATGCGGATCGCAGCTGCTTTACAAGCTGGTACGATACCCAATCAAGCCGTTATGATTCCGTTTACCAAGAAGCCTTTGTCCGCAAAGTCGCTCAGCGACTAGAGCAAACCGTCACGCAATATCAAGGTCAAGCAACGCAAGCACGCCAAATCGCCAACCTCACTGAATATATTCGCGCAGCTTATTACGTCCGCTTTTATGGTGACACAGACCAAGCTGATTATTCTGATAAGCTTGATAAAGCATTGGCGCATACCATCGTCCAGTTTCTACAATCCCCTTTTGCAACCGAAGATGGCCGTGCGCAAACCGATGCATTACATGGCCTGACGTTGATGGCCGATAGCATTAAGCAATTACCACAAACCTTTAACCTACAACTGCGACTGCTGGAAAACCTGAATCAAGCGCGCTTACAAGAGCGTGGCTATGTCAACGCGCTGAACAATCTATTTGTCGCCATGGCAGGTCACCAATCGCGTCAAGCCTTCTACGATGTGCTTGCAGCTGACTTGTCTTTGATCGATCGTCTCTACCAGTTTGTCATTGATAATCCTCAGTTATCACAAACTGAAAACGGTGCTTTATTGGTGTCGAATACAGTCCGCGAGATGGGCCGATTACTCATGGCACCTCAGCCAAGTATCCGTGCACGGGTTCTAACCCACTACCGTGATCTTCTGCCTCGTTTTCCTCTGGGTGGCGCCAACGATGCCGTTTGGGTCGGACTGGTTGAAATGGTCGATGCGTTTGCCCCAGATAAAATGAAGGAGTTAGGCCTCATCGATGCCAAATCGACGTTAGCCACCAAAATCGTTCCCTATCGTTATCAATGTGATGGTCCTGCCGTGATCCGCTCACAAAGCATGACACAAGCGCAGTCTCAACAAGCCTGTGAAAGCTTGCATCAAAAAGAAAACGCATTTCATCAAACCGTTCGCTCCGGTTATCAAGCGGTGGCTGATGATCTAAACGACAGTGTTGAAGTGGTGGTATTTGATAACCCGTCGGACTACAAAACCTATTCATCGTTCTTGTTTGGTAACTCGACCGATAACGGCGGCCAGTACTTAGAGGGCGACCCAGCAAGCCCTGACAACCAAGCTCGCTTTATTGCCTACCGCAATGACGAGGGGAAATCGCTCTCCATTTGGAACCTCGAACACGAGTACGTTCATTATCTTGATGGTCGTTTTAACATGTACGGCGACTTCAACGACGTGCTGCGTCATGGTCATACCGTGTGGTGGCTGGAAGGCTTTGCTGAATACATGGCTCATGGCGATGACTATGCCGAAGCAATTCACTTGGGCAAAGAAGGCGGTTATTCACTCAGTGACGTGTTTGCTACCACCTACCAACATGATGTTAATCGTGTGTATCGTTGGGGGTATTTGGCCGTACGCTTCTTGTTTGAAAAGCACCCAGAAGCGGTAGATGCGTTGCTCGCAGCCGGACGAACTGGACAATTTGAACAATGGGCAAGCTTAGCCAAAGAGTATGGTGAACAATATGGCCCCGCATTTTCGCAATGGCTGACGACGCTGGATAGTTCAGAGGGCGAGCCTCCTCGTCCAGATCCAGATCCAGATCCTGACCCCGAGCCTGAGCCTGAGCCTGAGCCTGAGCACCCAGACGTTACAACCCTATCCCTGGGACAAACCGTCACCATTAGCGGGCAGGCATACAGTGAACATCTCTATCAGATCGACCTGAACCGTGCCGCCACTGCGCTTACCTTTAGCATCGCGGGCCAAGGCAATGCTGATCTCTACGTCGCCAAAGACCGCCAGGCGCACTATTATGACTTTGACACCACCGAGTGGAACCAAACCAGTAATGAAACCGTGACCCTGAACGATGTGGAGCCAGGCCGGTATACCTTAAGTGTCACCGGACGCGGGGACTTTACCGATGTCACTGTCGCGGTAAATGCGGAAGGCCAAGTCGATCCCGAGCCAACGCCAGAGCCACAGCCTGAAACACCGGCTGGCACCGATGACTTGCGTCCGGCTCAGCTTAACGTCGCAAGTCCCAATAGCATCAGCGTCTATCAACGCCGTTACCTGTATGCCGACGTGCCTGAAGGCGCAACCAAAGCGCAAGTGTGGGTCATGGCAGACGGTGATACAGGTGATTTGAACGTGTTTGCGGCTGAAGAGTATTGGCCAACGCAAGCGCAAAATCAGGCAGCCTCTGAAAGACCCGGCAGCAATCAATACATTGAGATCGACTTACGCAACCAGCAACATTTGTACTTGCTACTCGCTGGCGACGGCAGCCGGAGCCAAACCGATGTTCGTGTTTACTTTCAATAGTAACTAAGTAACGATAATATTATCAAGCGCTACCCTAGGTGGCGCTTTTTTACGTCACCTAGAACTGCAACATCCGTCGTTTTGGGGTTGATAAGGAGATAAATAATGACCGAATGGGAAAAGATGTGCCAAGGGCTTGTGTTTGATGACAGCGATGGATCCATTGATATCAGGCGAGACCATGCCACACGAACCTTATTAGCATTCAATCAAAGCCTAGATACGACGACAAGAAAGCAACTGCTTATCACGTTATTACGTACCATCGGCGAAGGTTCGGTCATTCAACCTCCGTTCCATTGTGAGTTTGGCGAGACCATTGAGGTTGGCAGCAACACCTTAATCAACATGAATGTCACTATGCTGGATGGTGCACCGATCACGATTGGCAACCATGTGCTGATTGGCCCCAATACGCAGTTCTACACCCCTACCCACTCCCTCGACTATCAAAGCCGCCGCGCATGGGAGACATGGTGCCAACCCATTGTGGTAGAAGACGATGTGTGGATTGGCGGTAATGTGGTGATCTGTCAAGGGGTCACTATCGGGGCGCGCAGCGTCATCGCCGCCAATGCGGTGGTTAAACACGACGTGCCACCTGACAGTCTTTACGGCGGCACCCCTGCACGTTTCCTAAAGGCACTTAATGGCAATAGATAGAAAAATGAATCTGGCTAATCAATTAAGGCCGCACCTTTGGGAGCGACCTCTTTACTGACAGCTTGGTCTTCCTGCTTACTTCACAGGTTTGATGGTCAATTCGGCATTGTCGAAACCGAGGCTCGCAAGTTCATCGGAGTCAAAGTTAGAAATCAATTCTACCCCATTCGCTTCGCCCGTCGTAGTCATTGGCGAAATAGAGCGCTTGACGCGAGAGGAAGCCGTTTTGCCAATCGGCTTCGCTTGGCCAAGTTCAATGGTCCCTGCATACTGGGATTCCGCATAAAAATCACCCGACACGTAGGAATAGAACGGACGTAGGCTTTTCCCTGTTGCCCACTGCATGCTTTCTAGACCATATTTTTCAATCGCCCAGCTCCAGTCCCACCATTTTACTTCGCCAGGAATGTAGCGGTGATGCCACTGGTAAGCAATATCGTGCTCAGGCTGGCTACTGCGCCCTATGGTAAAGGTATGTCGTGAAGTAGGACGATTGTCAGGGTGCGAATGCCACGCATTACTGCTCCAGCGCAAGAAGCCGTCAAACATCACGTCATAGCTGATATCGGCGCCAAAACGATACGGGTAAGAAATGCTCGACCGATAAAGTTCAACGCGAATAGGGATCTCTGATTTCGCCGGAACAAATGGACGCGCCTGTAAGGTCACCTGCTCACTGCTCGATCCACCATTACTGTTGGCAAAGCTCTGATTCGCCTCAAACGAGATAGTGAGCTTGGTATCGCCAACCAATGGCCATTTAAATTCGTTTTCTGTTTGTACTTTTTGCGCAAAACCATAGGTGTTGGTTTTCGACCAATTAGTGGCCTCATCGACTTTGAGATCAACGACCACTTGTTGAGGCTCGTCGAGGTTGTTGCGGGCGACAGCAGAAATCGTTTTGACTAACTGTTTATCGGACTCAACCACATCACCATGCCAGAAATCACTGTCATTTAAGGTATAAGCAAAGTTATCCACTTTGATGGTGGTTTTATCACCACAGCGGTAGCCATCACACCCGCCATCATTATTGCCCTGAATCAACCATTGGTCGCCAGAACGCCAAACGTTCATATCTTCACCGACGTAATCACTGTGATTACCACCTACCCATGCGTAACCAAGGTAATGCGCGAGATAGCTCAGCGGTTTGACAAATTCACTGCGATTATTGACCAGAGAATATTGGACATCGAGCTCAGTCCCTTCTGGTACGCTTTGAGCGGCGTAATCCGGAATATCGCCCTTATCATTGATGGGATAACACCATGTATCTTTCGTTTGACCGTAGTGTTTGATTTCACCGTTATAGCCGCTACCCATGATCGCCCAATCGCCTTCGAGCCCAGCGATTTGCCATTTCCCCATACGATCGTTCAAAAAGTGGCGGTGGGTACTCGCCTCGTCTGCCGTTAAGGGCCGATAGTTGGCCCGGCATTGGTCATCGCCTAAGGTATCAAGCACAATTTGGTCAGGATAGACTCTCGCCTGTGCAACTCCCGCACTGACGAGCACTGCGATGGTAGAGAGAGTCAAGGTTGTTGTACGTGAGATTGTCGCCATTTGACGTCTTCCTTTTGTTAGGTGTTATTAGAGTCTGCCAGCTATTCGAAAGCTGACCTTTTTGACCTTTCCATAGCCAACAATAGAAACAAAATGAAAAACGATGATTTAAATTCCCCTTATAGTTCATTACTTTAGGTTAAATTCATATTTATTCTCATAAAGTAAAACGTGATGTTTATTCAGAACTAAAAATCACGCAAAACATAGCAAAAAAATATATATTAGAGTTAAGGCTCTATTATTTGGTTAAGAATATCTATGAGAGGGAGTCTAAATAATAAGATGTCGCAAAACACACTCGAAAAGGCTCATAAAAATAAAGCAAATACTCTATTTTTATGCCTCAGCAAGAAATTGCTCAATTTTACTAGTGGCATGCTTGATATTAAAAGGCGAATAGCGGATAAACACACTACGGTTGGTCTTTCTTGATACAAAAACCATCGTTGCTATCTTGTGCCTGTTTTCTACATATATAAGGCAATCACATTGACTGTGGCTCAAAAACTGCTCCATAGGAAAGTCAAGCCGTGTTTCTTGAGGGTAAAAAACATAAAGGCTACCGACACGTTTCTGTATCAGCCCGCCTCGCTGAACCACATCACTCCAACGCCAGCCATTGATTTTTCCTACCACAAACACGCTGCTCGCCACACAGGCCAATAACATCAACGCCATCATGACACACTGGCGTATCGGTTTACTCGATACTGCCTTATTGTCAGCATCATGCCTCGACTCAGCAGCAGAGAGACCCGTTATCGCATTCGTCGTGACGGGGGCTATCTTAGTTTGCTCTACGGTTGTTAGTGACTCGCCGACAGTCTTGGTTTCTACCATGCCAGCGACCATGCGATAGCCTTGCTTGGGTACGGTGACTACCAAAGTCGGATCCGCGCTAATCGCCATGAGGCTTCGTCTTAGCGCACTGATCGATTTGGCTAACGATGTTTGACCAATGTATTCATTTCCCCACGCATAACAAATCAAGGTTTGCTTACACACGGTCTCAGGCGCATGCAACAGCAGGCATTCCAGTACCAAGGCTTCTCGGAAGCCAAGTCGAGTAGATTTGTGGTCTTGATGGAGTTTCCTAGCAACGGCATCGAAGTAAATCATAGGCCTTTTTCTTTTGATTATAAAAAACTCAATAATTCATTGCGATAGTAAACGTTTTAATTAGAAACAAGATCACACTTTACATAAAAGTGAGATCCAATCTATTAATAGAAAAAATAATAACCACACTAAAAACAAGCCATTGAATGGATAAAAACGATAATAAATAGCCAAAAAGTGTCTATTCTCTATACAAAACAGACAAATAAATCAGACAAATATTTTTCAATAATGTCAAATTACTGATTAATGAAAAAATTATCATTGTGGCACTTATTGTACAATCCGCTATATAATACTGAGTGTTTACTCAAAACAAGTTGGCTACAACAATGAAAAATATATATCGCGCATTACTCATGCTGGCGGCCATATTTTCCGCTTCAGCCTTCGCCGCAATCGGCCCCTATAAGGTGGTACTGATTCACGGTTTTCAGCCTGATCAACTACAAAGCCGCCCCGATCACGATCAAGTCGTGCAAGATGGCGCTAACTATTGGCAAGATTACTGGCTGCAGTACGCCGATGCACGTATAGATTGGCCGGCCAATGAGCGTATTGAAGGAAAAATCGCCTCCGATTATCTTTGGCCTGCGCTAAAAACCCTTTCAGAGCAAGAAACCTGTTTGTCCGGCTGCCTTTTAGTCACCCACTCTACCGGCGATTTGGTTGCACGCTACCTGTTAGATAATCAAGAAAATTGGCTGATTAACGCAGGTCTTGAGCCGCTCAATATTGTAGGGACTTTCGATTTTGCCGGTGCCGGTGGTGGTGTCGAAATGGCAGACATTGCTGTCAATGTGGCACAGGGAGGCGGTTGGCTTAATCACACAATGAAAAAAGCGGTATCGCTTTGGATGGGTCAGTTACCGAACAAAGACAATATTGGCGTTCTGAACGATTTAAAAGTCGCCAACGCACGCCAATTATCGAACTGGCCTGACAACCGTGTCCCTCGTATTCGCTTTGTTGGCAATGGCTCTGACTTCTTGGGGGCGACATCTCCCTTTATTCCAGGCAGTGATGACGGTGTGGTTGCCGCGCATTCTGCATGTGGCGCTGCCGATGTAGATGCATTTGATAGCTGTTCGACCGCGATTGAGTTCGATGGCAAGTTAGATTATGTCCATAAAGGAGTGAGACGCTTTATCCCCATGCACTACCCGTTGCTAATGGGGAATAAATACAGCCACCTCACGATCTTTAAGTCAGCGCATCGAGGTAAAGTTACCGCCACCGATCCAGAGCTCAAGCTTGGCGATCAATCACGCATCTCAGTTGAAACCTTTGATAAGGATGGTTGGTTTGGCAAAAAATATCGATATGTCCGTGATTCGGACCGTGACACATTGTCAGAGATCGTGTACGCCCTACCGCAATAAGCACAACACACTGTGACAAAATCGGCAAAGCTGCTTTTTTATGGTGAGGAAGCAGCTTGTCGGATTTCTTCACTTTTCTCACTCATGATAGTTTGTTCGTTACACGTTAATTAGGGGTTGCAATGACAAGACTGATCCTGGCAGTCACTCTGATAAGTGCTATCGGCATTACCGGCTATTTGTGGCTTGATACACCAGAACCAGCGTCTATGGCGCTGGCGACCAACACGATAGTGCGTACCAACGAACAGAGTGCGTCATCATCGAGCCAAACAACAGACGAAGAGGTCACAACGTTCGCACAACAAACCCAACTCACTGAGCCAGATATTGTACCGGTTAGCATGCGAAACTCGCTTAGCTACATTGCATCGGATTATGCAGAAAAAATCCAACATCCGCCTTATTCAATGCCCATCGCCTCGCCGCAAAGCCCTTATTTGCACTGGAATCGGCATATCAGTACACCCGTTCCTATACTTGATGGCACCGAGAAAGCAGCGCTCAAATTAAGTCAATACCGCTATTTTTATCCCAAGCCGATCCAAGCGTCATTGGTTGCCTCTTTACCTGTTAATCAAACCGTCTTAGAGATTATTGATGTCAGGACCAACCAGGTGATTGAGACAAAGACCGTGTCGGGAGACACATGGCAGATTGAGCCAGACGAAAGCTGGCCGATGGAGTTACGTCTCAAGGCGATCCTAGACTTTGATTCTGGGCATGATGTGCTCACTGCCGATTTTAGGCTATATCAGCCGATTGCCCAGTTAGCGCAAATAAACCCCGTCTTTGGTCGTGATGCCGATATGATTATCCCTTTACAACTTAATGTCGATAAGGGCGGAATCTATCGTTTTCGCGCCAATCTGTTCACCCAAAACGACGAACCCGTTGCGTTTCTCACCACCAAAAAACGGCTTCAGGAAGGCGATCACACTGTTGAATTAAAAGCGTTTAAGCAAACGTTACTCGGCTTCGATAAGCAGTGGCAGCTAAAAAATATCGTGATTGAACGCATGTCAGGCTCCCCCGGCGAGCGAGCACAATTTGGTATCACTCCGAAAGACACCTATTCATTGGGCGTCTTTGACATTGACCAATTATCGGACACACCCTATCAAATGTCCGAGCAAGAGCGTATGCAACTCGAATTTTTACAACACGCCGCACGTTAGCGTTGAACGCGATGACGATCTGGGTGGCTTACTGAGCATTCGCCCATTCGCGTGCCGTTGCAATACAGCGACGCACCACTTGGGCAGTATTCGTGCGTTGCCAAGCCAGCACCACTTGGCTACTCAAAGGCATCTCTACCAGCGACAGCACAGACACGTGGTCGCTCAACTGGGTGGTTAGCGAAGCGGGAACCAAGGCCACGCCAAAACCCGCGGATACCATTGCGGTTGCGGAATGGAGTTGTGGCGCAAGCGATGCAGAAGATGGTGTCAATCCTGCGCTTTTTAATGCATCAGATAACGCGTCATGGAGCCCAGGCCCGATATCACGAGGGAAGAGAATGATCGGATCATTGCCGAGCTGTGACAACGTCACGCTGTGACATGTCGCGAGAGGATGGTCAGCCGCGACAACCAGTTTAAAGGGATCATCAAATAAGGCGGTATGCGCCACATGTTCACTGGCATAACAAGGCAAACGTAAGAAAGCTAAATCCACCTCTTGTTGACGAAGTGTCTCCACTAATGATGGCATGGGCTGCTCGACCGGCTGAAAATCGATATCGGGATGATGTTCTTGTAACCCTCGCACCAGCGCTAACACTTGTTGGCTGACGACCGTCGAGCTGGCAAAACCGAGGCGTATTTGATTACGTTCCCCGCGGGCAACCTGCTTTGTGCGCTGCACGGCTTGATCTAACTGACTGAGAATTTTTACCGCATCTTGATAAAGCACCGCTCCTGCTGGTGTCAACGACACACCTCGCGGTAGGCGCTCTAATAAGGGCACACCTATCTCTTGTTCTAGCTTTTTAATTTGCTGGCTCAGTGGCGGCTGAGCAATACCCAGTTTCTCAGCCGCGCGCGTAAAGTGCTGACACTCGGCCACTGTGACGAAATACCGTAAATACCTAAACTCCATCGTCATGCCTTAATGCTGCGCATTATCAACTGTTTGGATTCAATATCTTACCACGTTTTCCATGTGCCATATCTTTTAGATATCAAAACCAACGTTATTTGTATTGGTGTCTCCTTCTTCAACCTCGCATCATCAAGACTCGGTTTTAACCTAACTGACTTCGGTTTATAAGGACGCTTTATGAGCACCCAAACCTGCCACTGTGCAGAACATGTCGCCGCCGCCTATCTCAAGCATCACCAACAAACAGGAGAAGGTGAGATTTATCAAACCTCATTGATGAGTGCCTTAATTGATGGCGTGTATGAGGGCGAGACCACCATGGCCGACCTGCTCGAGCATGGCGACTTTGGCCTAGGGACCTTTAACCAATTGGACGGTGAACTCATCGCCTTTGATCAGACGATTTTTCAACTACGCGGCGATGGTTCGGCAAGGCGCGCGGATCCTGAGCAAAAAACACCATTCGCCGTTATGACCTTTTTCAAACCAGACATTACACAACAGTTTGATCATCCCATGTCGCGCCAAGAGCTACACGACGTAATCGACACACTGGTACCAAGTGACAATCTGTTCTGTGCCGTTCGAATTGATGGTGCCTTCGAGCATGTGCGTACGCGCACCGTGCCCAAGCAAACACCGCCATACAAGCCCATGCTCGAGGCCATCGGTGCCCAGCCAGAATTTCGTTTTGATCACGTTAATGGCGTAATTGCTGGTTTCCGTAGCCCGCAATATACCCAGGGCATCAATGTTGCAGGCTATCACGAGCACTTTATCACTGACACTCGCGCAGGCGGCGGCCATGTCCAAGACTACGAGTTGGCATGCGGCACCTTGCAAATCGGCCGCGTCTCCAAGTTGGTGATTGACCTCCCCACCAATGCGGAATTTTTGGGCGCGAACTTAACACCAGACAATATTCACGCCGCTATCGAACAAGCAGAAAAATAATATCACCTCCCATAGGGAGCTAACCTCACGAGGAGCCCAACATGACAACAACAACGCATTGGGACACAGGCGCACAACTGGTCGCAACCCACTTAGAACGCCAAGGCGTCGAGTATATTTTTGGTATACCGGGCGCAAAAATTGATCGCCTCTTTGATGCGATTGAAGATACCAATATCAAAATGATCCCGGTCCGCCATGAGGCGAATGGCGCCTTTATGGCCGGTGTTATTGGCCGCTTAACCGGTAAAGCGGGCGTCACCATGGCAACGTCCGGCCCGGGCTGCACGAACCTGGTGACTGGACTGGCGACTGCTAATTCTGAAGGCGATCCTGTGGTTGCTTTAGGTGGTGCGGTGAAACGTGCCGATCAACAAAAACAAACCCACCAAAGCCTAGATACCGTCAGCATTTTCAATTCGGTTACCAAATACAGTGCCGAAGTCCAAGCCGGTTCAGCGACCTCTGAAATCATTGCCAACGCTTTTCGTGCAGCGGAAAGCAGTCGCCCGGGTGCCGCGTTTGTGAGTTTACCTATGGATATTCTTAACCAACCGGTCGACAGTGGCGTGCTCGCGCCTTCATTCCCGGCACCATTAGGGATGGCTGATACGCGCTCTATCCGCGAAGCGGCCAACAAAATCAAAGCGGCGCATAATCCGGTATTCTTACTAGGGTTACAAGCCAGCCGTCCTGAAAATGCCGCAGCTATTCGCGCTCTACTCAATCGTACTCAGCTTCCCGTCATCGGGACCTATCAGGCTGCTGGTACCGTCGACATCACCTACTATCAGCGCTTTGCGGGTCGGGTCGGCTTATTTAATAATCAGCCCGGTGATCTCTTGTTAGCGAACGCTGATCTGATCGTCACCATTGGTTTTGGCCCAATTGAATATGATCCAGAGCTTTGGAACACCCAACACACCGATATTGTCCATATCGATGTGGCACCAGCAGAAATTGAGCACTATTACCGCCCTAGCGTGGAGCTCGTTGGCCAGATTGAGCCCACCCTTAATGCGCTCACCGAGCAGCTCGATCATCAATGGCTGATGCCCGCATCAACAGTTGATTTACTTGAGGAAGTCGCCCACCAGCGCCAAGCCATTCGAGCATACAGTCGTTCACACCAAGATTTTGCCATGCATCCACTGCATTTGATTAAAGCCATGCAGGATGTGATCACTCCAGACACCACCTTGTGCTTAGACATGGGCAGCTTCCATATTTGGATTGCGCGCTATCTTAATTGCTTCCGCTCTCGGCAATTATTGGTCTCTAATGGCCAACAAACCATGGGCGTCGCCTTGCCGTGGGGAATTGGCGCGAGCTTGCTCAACCCCGACCGTAAAGTGGTGTCCGTGTCCGGAGACGGTGGATTTATGCAATCCAGTATGGAGCTAGAAACGGCAGTGCGTCTCAAGTGTAACTTGCTGCACATCATCTGGGTCGATAACGCCTATAACATGGTGGAAATGCAGGAAGTTAAAAAGTACCAGCGTTATTCAGGGGTGAAATTTGGTCCGATTGATTTTAAAGCCTATGCCGAATCCTTTGGCGCCAAGGGCTATGCGGTCACACGACAAGAAGATTTAGTCACCCAACTTAAACAAGCCATAGATACCCAAGGCCCAGCTGTTATCGCCATTCCCGTGGACTACAGCGACAACTTTAAGCTGATGGCCCCCCGAGAAGCCGGCAGCATGGATCCGGTATTTGCTTAATTCAATAGACAAAAACGGAGAACACAATGAAAGGTATTAACCAAAAAGTGGCGTTAATTACTGGCGCAGCCAACGGTATTGGTGCAGCGATTACCGACCGCCTCTATCAAGAAGGTGCAAAGGTTGCGATTGCAGACTGGAACAAGACAGCTCTAGATGACACAGCAGCAAAATACGATGCTGATCGCGTCTTGAAACTCTCTGTCGATGTGTCAGATCCAAAAGCAGTAGAAGCAATGATACAAGACGTTGTTAACCACTTCGGGCAACTTGATATACTGATAAATAACGCAGGCGTGCATACTCCTGGCTCTGTTATTGACGGCACTCTAGCCGATTGGGAAAAAGTGTCTGGTGTTGATATTGATGGCGTAGTCTTTTGCGCAAAATATGCAATGCCTGAATTGATTAAAACAAAAGGCTCTATGGTAAACACGGCCTCCGTATCGGGTTTAGGCGGTGATTGGGGCGCTGCTTTTTACTGTGCTGCAAAAGGCGCTGTCGCGAATCTAACGCGTGCCATGGCACTGGACCACGGTTTACAAGGAGTACGTGTCAATGCGGTCTGTCCAAGCTTGGTTAAAACCAACATGACCAATGGCTGGCCTGACTCAGTTCGAGAAAAGTTTAATGAGCGTATCGCTCTGGGACGCCCAGCAGAACCAGAGGAAGTTGCCTCTGCCGTGGCATTTCTAGTCAGTGACGATGCGTCGTTTATCTCTGGTGTCAATTTGCCCGTAGACGGTGGTGCAACAGCATCAGACGGCCAACCCAAAATTGTTTAATCAACCACTCATAGTAGTCAAACGCCCGTATTATCGGGCGTTTTTTTATAGGCGAGCCGCTCAGTAAAATAGCGGGTGTTTAAGCAAGGTGGAAATCAATCACAAACAACGGGGGACGCGCTGGGTAGATTTGCAAAATCAGCGCCTTCAGCTCGGTAAGTGACATCCCCTCTTGTTCAGCATGACGGGCATTAATGTCCTCGAACGCTAGCGGAGCAACGCTGTCGATCACAATGTCACATACATAATGATCAGTTTCTAGCTGATGTACCGCGACGCGCGAACCGGGTTGATAGTGACTTTCAGATTCATCGCGAATGGTGATGGTTTTAACACCGGCGGCCACCATGGGCGTCAAGGTGGAGAAAAAGGTGATTTTGGTCGGGGCAGTCATATTGTTTGCTTCCAAAACTGTATTGGTCTATGGCGCGATACGATTAAAAACGCCCGCGAGCACTTGCACGCGGGCGTTTCATGCCTTGCGACGTTACGCCATCATCGGCACCAATACAAGGGTACCAATAATCACGGTAATTAACCCGCACAGGACCGGCACCGAGGTGCGCTTAACCACCTCAAACGGGCTGAGTTTTGCCATCCCAGATGTCGCCACAATCACTCCAGACACCGGCGATATGGTTCGGCCTAAGTTAGAGGCTTGCAGCATAGGGATAATCAAAAATGCCGGATTTAGGCCCATTTTCGCTGCCAAAGACGGTGCTAATTCAACAAACGCATAGAAAGGTGCATTTCCAGAGCCAGTGGCAACAGCGGCTGCGACGGTGAGTAAAGTAAGCAGCATCATCAATGCAATACCGCCTGCCCCAGCGCTTTCTGCTAAGCCGAGTAAGTTGTCAATCGCACCAATTGACATAAGGCCTTGTGCAAATACCCCTGCAGCGACTAACAGCATCACCACGCCTTTAAAGGCATCCGCCATCCCTTCATAACACGCATCCAGATCTTCTAACGTTTTGCGACCATTAAAACGTTTGGTGGCGAAGTCGACGAGCGCACCTAAAAAGATAGAGAGCACCACAATGGTGTAGATATCTAGATAGAGGCCCGGAATGGTTTCACCGTTAAATAAAAACACTCCAATGATAGGCAGAAAAGGTAAGGCGGCGTAATAACCTGGCGCGTGAGTTTCTATCTCGGAGACGTCCACACGCTCCATCGGCGTGTTTTCTTTGTTATCCAGGTATTTATTCCAAAAGTACGCCGCGGCGGCCATCACAATAATCGCACAAATAGAGACCGGCAATACGGTTTCGACCGCAAACACGTGGAGCGGTAAGCCTGCTTTTTCCGCTGCAATCACCACATCTCCCGAGGTGGGTGAAAGTATAATCGCTGCAGGAGACGCGCACACTGCAGTCGCGGCGGGACGAGAAATGCCCATCGCAGTCATCATCGGGAATAAGGTAGCCATTAAAAGCACACCTAAGCCAGTTGCAGAGCTGACCGCCAGTGACATCAAACAAGCGACAATGTAGGCTGCAACCAACAACACATAGGGCGACTTGATCACCGACAACGGCTTAGAGAACTGCTTCACCACCACGTTGTTGGCACCAATATGCGACATATAGGCCGCAAAACCACACAGCAACATGATTTGCATCCCGAGGCCGCCACCACGGTATTGCAGCATGTATTTCACATATTCCAGCGAATCAGTAAAAAGATTGCCCGTCGACGTTAATTTAGCCGGCAGAACACTGTGCCCTAATATCCCTGTGATGATCAGTAATATAATCCCTGCGGTCAGCAAAGTGCTTGCAGGACGATAACCTTTGACAATAAAGTAACCCACAGCCACGGTTACAACTAGCCCAATGAGAAGTTCTAGCATAATTCACTCCGTCAGATGGTAAAGATAAAAGAATTGGATGGAATTTACTCAGCTCACTGTACTAAAACCCTGCCTGTAGCACGACAACAACCAAGCCCTGACTTGATTTAAGACAAATAAAAAGCCGCCTATCAATGAAAGGCGGCTTGGTGACCACAATTTGTAACGATTAAATCATTGCTTAGCGACCAGATCAAAACGATCAGCGTTCATCACCTTCACCCACGCTGCAACAAAATCGTGCACAAACTTGGTTTGGTTATCATCTTGCGCGTAGAACTCTGCATAGGCGCGTAAAATGGCGTTAGAGCCAAACACTAAGTCGACGCGGCTCGCCGTCCACTTCACTGCCCCCGAATTACGCTCAATGATCTCATAGCGGTTACGGCCGACAGGTTTCCACTGATACGCCATGTCCGTCAGGTTGACGAAAAAGTCATGACTCAGCTCACCGACCCGATCGGTAAATACGCCTTCCGGGGCACTACCATAGTTGGTGCCAAGCACACGCATACCACCCAGTAGTACTGTCATTTCAGGTGCGGTGAGTCCCATCAATTGGGCGCGATCAAGCAAGAGCTCTTCGGGCTGAACGTTGTAATCTTTTTTCAGCCAATTACGGAACCCATCTGCGACCGGCTCTAGTACTTCGAATGAATCCACATCAGTGTGCTCAAGCGTGGCATCACCACGGCCCGGCGCAAACGGTACGTCGACGACCACACCAGCCGCTTTTGCTGCTTCTTCAATGCCTTGGTTTCCTGCCAGCACAATGGTGTCAGCGAGACTAATCTGGTGTTTCTGAGCAATATTACTCAGCACGTTGACTACCTTCGCCAGACGCTCAGGCTCGTTCCCCTGCCAGTCTTTTTGCGGTGCTAGGCGAATCCGCGCGCCGTTCGCCCCACCCCGCTTATCGGATTGGCGATAAGTCCGTGCGCTATCCCATGCGGTGGTCACTTTCTCTGCCAACGTCAGGTCACTATTGGCAATATCTGCTTTTACCGCTGCCACGTCATAATCGGTACGTCCTGCAGGCACGGGATCTTGCCAAATCAAATCCTCACTCGGCACATCTGGGCCGATGTAACGTGACTTGGGCCCCATATCACGGTGCGTTAATTTAAACCAGGCTTTGGCAAAGACGTCTGCCAGGTAGTCAGGGTCTTGATAAAAGCGTTCAGAGATTTTGCGATAGGCCGGGTCCATTTTGAGTGCCATATCGGCATCGGTCATGATGGGGTTACGACGAATCGAGGGGTCTTCAACATCAACAGGTTTATCTTCTTCTTTGATGTCGATAGGCTCCCACTGCCAGGCACCCGCAGGGCTTTTCTTCAATTCCCACTCATAGTTAAACAGGAGATAAAAGTAGCCGTTATCCCATTGCGTGGGATGGGTAGTCCAAGCCCCTTCAATGCCACTGGTGACCGTATCGCGACCAATGCCACGCGCTTGGTGGTTGTTCCAGCCTAAGCCTTGCTCATCAACGTCGGCCGCTTCAGGCTCAGGTCCTAATACGCTCGCATCGCCATTGCCGTGACATTTACCCACGGTATGGCCACCGGCAGTTAGCGCGACGGTTTCTTCATCGTTCATCGCCATGCGCTCAAACGTGACACGCATATCATGGGCAGTTTTGAGCGGATCTGGGTTGCCATCTACCCCTTCAGGGTTAACATAAATCAGCCCCATCATCACTGCGGCAAGTGGATTTTCGAGATCGCGTGCGCCAGAGTAACGGCTGTTCTCTGCATCACTTGGGGCCAACCATTCTTTTTCTGCGCCCCAATAAGTATCCTTCTCTGGATGCCAAATGTCTTCACGCCCAAACGCAAACCCATAGGTTTTTAGCCCCATCGATTCATACGCCAGCGTGCCCGCGAGCAAGATCAAATCTGCCCAACTAATTTTGTTGCCGTATTTTTTCTTAATCGGCCATAGAAGGCGACGGGCCTTATCGAGGTTGGCGTTATCCGGCCATGAGTTCAAAGGTGCAAAACGCTGGTTACCTGTTGCGCCGCCACCGCGACCGTCAGCAATGCGATAGCTCCCTGCCGAGTGCCATGCCATGCGGATCATCAATCCGCCGTAATGTCCCCAATCTGCAGGCCACCAAGACTGACTGTCGGTAAGTAGCGACTTAACGTCATTTTTAAGTGCGTCAATATCGAGGGTTTTTAGGGCTGACGGGTAATCAAAATCGTTATCAAACGGCGTTGATTTTGTGTCGTGCTGATGAAGAATGTCGAGGTTAAGTGCATTGGGCCACCAGGTTTTGTGTGCCATCTCTTCCGATGTTGCGCCACCATGCATCACGGGGCATTGACCGCCCGACGTTGAGCGTTGCTGAGACATTGCTTTCTCCTTATGTTTTATCCATCAGTGCGAACGCTAAAACACCTGACTAGGCCGCACTGACGCTATCATTAGTTATTGCTAACTAAACATGAGTAACGTTAATAGACAATCACACAAAGTGCTAATCTGTTATGCCAATAATGTTAATAGCCAATAACTTATGAGCTGATGAGAGACGCGCTAACTCACATTCACCATGCCCATTCGCGATTTTGAAGCACCACACGATAACCATCCAGATCTTCAAAGGTGCAGCCGTCTTTATCCCAATAACTGTTATAACTCGAAACCGGTGTAAATCCGGCCGCTTCGATTTTTTTGCACGCCGCTTGCCATGCCGAGTGATCCGGCAAATAAAAAACCAATAAATTCTCTTGTGAGGGGGCTGGTCCAACATGGGTGCCGCGGTGGTGGGTAAACTCAAGGTGATAATTGTGATGCGGATGACCGATAATGGCACCATCAAAGTCATTGTGGCCAGAGAAGGTCCCGAGCAACTCAAAACCTAATCCTTCACAATACATATTCGTAATATCGGCTAAGTTATCAGTTGGCCGCGCAACCCGCATCACGGTATGTTTATCAATCATTATGTTGGCTCCTTTGGCTTAAAACGCCCGACTACTTGGCCAGGCGTTGCAAACAGATGCGGCGCATGTTGATGATGCATGTCACCAATTTGGACATTCAGGCAAAATTTACATCCAAGCCCTCAACCGAGGTACGCCCCACCTGCATCCTTGTGTTCCTATCCGAGTGTTGAGTCGCCCTAATTCCCGATAGCCCGATGCAACCATTTAGCTAAGCGATAATAGTAGACAATGCCTTAAAAACCATGTTGATGAAGTGATTCATCCCGCACCTTGAAAGGAAAAGTCAACTACCCGATGACTTGTGTCATGCCCGCCAAATGGTGCCAATAGCCATTGCAATCGTGGTTGAGCGGTTGCGGCTGGGTGCCTGCTTGGTTAGCACGGAATTTGTCTATCCAGTGCAAGGTGTCAAGCGACAGTGGGCTTAACCGCACCACGTCCACCAGCCCTTGCATCGACGGTAAATCGTTAACGAGATTGGCGCATTGCCCGGACTGGGTTTGAATGCCGTTCAGCACAAATACCGCTTGACCCTCTTGTGACTCGGTTAACCGTCCATTGGGGTAGTTGAGGCAGCACAGCTCGCAGTCATCTTTGGCACGGTTTTCTGAGCGCGCGGTAAAACAGCGTGCCGAATAAGCCAGTGGTAAGTAACCATAGCCAGTCACCTCCACCTCAAACTGATCGCGAATACCCAGTGCATCGCAGCCGTTCAACATATTCACCAACCAATCGCGCGAAAGCTCCACCGGCATCACCCAGCGTGTCATACCCAGGTCGACAAATTGCTTTAATGTTTGCGGGTTATAGCAATTGATGGCCGCCCCCACCACAAAGGGCTGCCGACGCTCGCTTAAAAATTGCACCGCGCTCACGTCATTCGCTTCAATGCGAATATCATCATTATCACAGTAGCGTTTTAGCATGGTCAGCTCTGAGGGCGCTTCAATCAGCGCCATGGTCGAGAGCACCACTTGTTTACCAGACTCAGCCAGCTCACGCGCGAGCCCGATCCAGTCTTTGGTTTTCAGCTCTCGCCGCTTAGCACAGACGGTTTCACCGAGATAAATCACATCGGCTTGGCTGTCTGCCGCCGCTTGATAAAAGGCTTCAACCTCAGCCTTGGGCCAGTAATACAGGATTGGCCCGAGAGAAAATTGCATCATAATTCCTTATTGCCACTTGCGATGGTAAGCACCCAAACTGGTTTGCACCCCTTCAGAAAGGCTATCGAGCGAATGCGCCCAATCCGGTGCAATATCAAACGCCTCGGGGTTTGCGACACAGCGATCAATCGCTTGACGCCATACCCGTGCAACTTGCTCCACATATGCAGGGCTGCGCTGACGACCTTCGATTTTGACCGATTTGATCCCGGCGCGATAAAGCTCAGGCAGGACACTTAAGGTGTTCAAACTGGTGGGCTCTTCCAGTGCGTGATAGCGGTTGCCGTCGACACAGAAACGACCTTTGCAGAGGGTGGGATACCCCGCTTTTTCGTCGGCTTGATACCGATCAATCAAGACACCATTTAAGCGCGACTCCAGCCCTTGCTCAGTATCTTGCCAGCGCACGAATGCCGCCGGTGAGCAAGCGCCCACGGTATTGGGCGACTGGCCGGTAAGATAAGACGATAAATAGCAGCGCCCTTCGGCCATAATGCACAGGCTGCCGAAGGCAAATACCTCTAAGTCAACATCGGTATCGCGTGCTAGTTGTTTAACCTGATGAATAGACAGCACCCGCGGCAATACCACTCGCTTAACGCCATATTGCTGCTGATAGAAACGGATCGCCCCAGCGTTAGTGGCGGATGCTTGAACAGAAAGGTGTATATCCAAATCGGGATAGGTGTTGGCGGCGTAATCTAAACAGGCCATATCAGCAAGGATCAGTGCATCAGCGCCATTTCCGGCGGCGCTATCAATCGCATATTGCCAGCGGCGCCAACCATCGGGGTGAGCAAAGGTGTTAATGGCAACGTGCAAGTCTTTGCCGTGGTCATGCACATACTGACTGGCACGCTGCAATTTGCTGTCGGTGAAGTTCAGCCCAGCAAAATGGCGCGCATTGGTATCATCTTTTAAGCCGACATACACCGCATCGGCGCCATGCTCGATCGCTTTTTTAACCGCCGGAATATTGCCCGCCGGACAAAGGAGCTCCATAACATTGCATTCCATTTTATGATTGTCCGGCTAAGATAAGGGCGTTGCCAGTGTGGGGGGTTGATATGTATCAAGCTCACTTCCCCATGAGGATAAAAATCGCGATAAATGACGCTGTTGCCACAAAAATCCTCCTCATTTTTGACTCGGATCCAATGGCAGCGCCTCCAACCTCGCTACTCTAGTGGCACTCAACCATTGGCACCAAAGGAAAGCCAAATGCTCGTTAACCCAATCACACAACAACCCCTTGCTCTGCCACTGCCTCAGCCCAATCTGATTACACCAGGCCTAAAAGCGATCACTAAGTTGCCACAAGGGCTACAGGCCCAAGTGTTGACTAAATTGATGAATACCGCTTTTGCCGTGCCGCTGGCGGAGGAAGAGTTCGACTTTCTTGCTGGCCGTACCATTCGGATTGGTTTACGCGATCTCAACGCCAATTGGTTCGTGTCACTGAACGAAGACAACCAATTATTGGTGCGCTTGTCTGGGGAGGAAGACGCCAGTATCGAGGGAGATTGGTTAGCGTTTTTGAAAATGGCGACTCACTATTGCGATCCGGATACGCTGTTTTTCCAGCGCCAACTCAGTATCAGTGGTGATACCGAACTCGGGCTGCATGTGAAAAACCTGCTCGATAGCCTCGAAATCGACACCCTACCCAAGCCGCTGGCACGCTCACTGACGTTAAGCCATCACTACCTCACTAAACTCGCGTTGTAGTGACTTGGCTATTCGGACGGGTGCACGACAGGCTGTTGATAACGGTGCGATAGATATACCGCCTAGATGGCATAAAGAGGCGGCTAATTGCCGCCATATGTATTGCAGTGATTACGCCATCGTTCGGGTGCGATACCACTTTACCGTGACAGGTGCGAGCTCTTTTAACGCGTTACGCACCATGATGAACGGCACTTTGATAAAGTAGAACGACATCAATACCATCATCATAGGGTCCGCATAAACCGCATAATCCGACCAAGGTGAATGCGCCACTAACCAAGCACCTAAAAAGCCTAAGGTGACTGCGAGACTTAATAAGGTGTCCATTTGCCACTGGCGCGATTCCGCCTCCACCAACTGGCTTTGCCCTGCTTGATTTTTACGCGCAATCATCCACCATCCGTAACCGCAACCCACCACGTTGACGATACCAAATAACACCGCCAATGACGGATTAACCGCACGTCCGCCCTCGACCAAGGATGATACCGCTTCGTAAAGGGAATAACTCACCAACAGCATAATCACGGCACCTTTAATGGCGACAACAAGCGGAGTGAGCAGCGCACGTGTGATCGGCCTTGCATAGCGCGAGTGGATATACCATGACGCGCCCAGTGACAACAAAGTTAACACTAGGCTAATCAACGAGTAGATACCGTCGAACATAATCACTAAAGAGCCAGCAAACCACCCTACGGCCAGGCCGGTGATGGCAAACCCTAATGCTAAAAGGGCTGAAAACACTAAGACTGACTTTTCATTGATCACGTTTTGAGGAGACATAAAACACCAAAAGTAGAAAACACGCACACATTCTTGGTGCTACTGCGCCGCTTTACAAATGCGAACTTGCTGGCGTTTTCATCATCCCGTTAAGTGGAAAATGAAAAGCATTTAATTTCAATAATTTATAACACAAATCAGCTGTCAGCATTTCTGACACTCAGTGTACCAAACACATTTTAGTTATGAGATAGCGCAAAATCGCATTTTGCTCTTATATAACTATTGCGCATACTAAACGCATATTTAGATTCTTTATGGACTAAGAAGATGAGGAAAGGTATTTTGCTTGCTGCCATTACCTTGCAGCTTTTTCTCGCAATGACCAGCACGGGATGGTGGCAGTTTGCTGCGGCACTCAGTGCTTTTTTATTGGTCGCGGTACTCCGTTTGCCTCAGGACACACCGCACGAGTGATCCTGAAGCAAAACCGGACAACTAAGCAGCAAAGAGCAGCCAAGCAAGCGACGAGCAAGAGATAATCACCCATAGCGCAATGCCAAAAAACAAGGGCTTGGGGCCTGCGGCACGTAGCTGGGCGATAGAGATACTGCAGCCTATCAAGAACAAGCACACCACCAACACTTGCTTAGCCACCGCGAAAATCACATCGTAAATCGGTTGTGCTTGCACAAACACATCACTGATGCCGATAGCTAAGCAATAAAAGACAATAAAAAATGGAATAGTGATTTTTTTGGCGTGACTACGAAACATCAGTGCACTGACAAAGGCGACAGGCACAATCCATAATGCACGTGCAAGCTTGAGTGTCGTGGCGGTGGTTAATGCTTGCTCACCATAGGCAGACGCCGCCCCCACCACCGATGATGTATCGTGAATCGCGATCGCCGCCCAAGTCCCAAAGGTATGCTGATCAAGCCCTAACGCATGCCCAATCATCGGAAATACAAACAGCGCTAGCGAGTTCAGTACAAACACGGTGCCCAGCGCGAGGCCAATTTGTTCATCATCGGCATTGATGGCGGGCGAGACGGCCGCGATGGCACTGCCGCCACAAATAGCTGTTCCCGAGGCAATTAAATGACCCGTTTTTCGATCCAACCCGATCAGCTTGGCCAGTATCGTGCCAAACACCAGAGTGCCCGTAATGGTGGCAATAATCAGCCCTATCCCATCGCCGGTAACCGCCAACGCCTCTTGCAAAGGAATACCAAACCCCAGTCCAACGATAGAGTACGCGAGGAGCTTTTTAGTGATCTTAGTGAGCGGTAATCCGCTGGGTACCCCGCCCAAAGACGTAAGTAAAAAACCGAGTACTAAAGCGATGGGCGAAGTGACCCAGGGGGTTAAGCACGCGAGGACCGCGAGAGAAAAAGGCAGATAACGAAGATAGGCAGTCATAATTAGGCTCGATGACAATAAGTGGGCTAGATGAAAATAAGTAGGCTCGATGACAATCAGCCGGGTTGATGAAATCAAGTGCAAGCATTCTAGCGCTATGTGTGCGCTCAGAAAATCTTAAACTTTTTCGAGTCAGTTAAAAACGCCCGAAAAAGCAGCCTAAGACAATGATATAAATCACTTTTAATAGACGATTTAGAAATTAAACAAGATCTAGAAATCAAACAAATAGTTAGTAATGCTATCGTTCAGCCATTGGATCCCAGGGTGTTCGGCCATACCAGACGCCGTAAACAGGCAATAGTCTTCTTGCGTGAGGCCGTAAGTATGCTTGATCACAGCCAAGCGCTGCTCGCGGAGGTGTTTGCGGATCAGCGGCTCAGGTAGCACGCCCCATGCCTCTTCTTGCAAAATGGTATTGAGCATATATTCAAAGCTAGAAAAGCCAATATAGCGGCGTGAGAAGGGTTGAAGCTCGGGATTGTCTTTTTCGTTGAGGTAGACCATTACCGCTTGCATGGCGTTACGTAGTTGATCATCACTGACCCGACGTAGTCGACTCAACGGATGCTCACTGTTACATACAGACATCATGCGAATTTTACCCAGCGGTTGGTAGTTGATACGTGGGTCGTCAATACGCTCGTAATCGACCCCAAACGCAAAGTCGACTTGTTGGGTTTCAACCAAGTTGGCCAAATCACCGCTCGAGGCCAGCACAAGGTTAAAGGAGGTCGCGGTAAAGCGCTTGTTAAGCTGATGGGCCCAATCCTGCCAAAGTTGATCGGGAATGGCATCATCACGCGCGATCCATACTTCGGCATTAAATCCCGCGTTCGCTTGCTCGCAAGTACGGCGAATACGCGCCGCCGTGACCGATATGCTCTCGAAATCTTTGTACACAGCTTTGCCGATTTCCGACAGTGTTAGACGGTTACCGGTGCGATAGAACAATTCGGCGTTAAGTGATTGTTCTAGCGCTTTAATCGCCATACTTAAACGTGAGCGATTCACATCCAGTTGACGTGCTGCTTCAGACACTGATCCGGTGTCTGCCACTGCACAAAACGCATCAATTTGGGTTAGATTCATGCCGCCCTCCTCGCGCTATCCTACCGGAGCACGGCAAAGACACAAGCAATAAAGGCGTTAGCATTTGTGTGCGACACCTCGTATAGTTACTTGCTCAACCCATTAAAAGCACTGACTTTTTTGGTTAACTCCTTCATGCGTTGATCAAAGCTGGTCACTGCTTGTTCACTTTGTTCAAATACCTCTTGGGTGCGACTTCCCTGCTGCGCTAACTCTTCAATACTTTGATTAATCTCACTCACGGCGCTGCTTTGTCGATTAGCACCATCAGCGATCCGCGCATTGTGCTCAAATAATTTTTGTAGGTTGCTATCCAAGGTGTCCATATTCGCAACCGCTTTTTGGTGAGTATCAAGACTATTCTGACTATCTTGGCTCACTTGATTAATTTGTCCGGTTACATTGTCGGATGCGGCACGAAGCTGATTGATGATTTCTTGGATCTCACTGGTCGACTCACCGGTACGTTGTGATAGCGAGCGCACTTCATCAGCAACCACCGCAAAGCCGCGGCCATGCTCCCCCGCCCGTGCGGCTTCTATCGCCGCGTTAAGTGCCAGTAAATTGGTTTGTTCGGAAATGGCACTAATTACTTCAAGCACTCGAAGAATATTCTCAATATGGTGGTTGAGCTCATCCAAGCTAGTTTGGCTCGAGGTCATGTTTTCACCCAGTTGTTCAATATGCCGCAAACTGGTATGCATACCACTTAAGGCCTCTTTAAGCGCCGCATTCCCAGCCTGGGACAGCTCGCCGGCGTGATTTGCCGAATCCGTCACCTCAGTGGTAATTTCAGTAATATCTTGGCTGGCCGCAGAGATAGTTTGCAGCGATTGTTGCTGCACCATCCCTGCCTGATTCACTTCGTGGGCTTGTTGTTTTAGTACCCCAAATGCGGATTGCGACTCGTCAACGGTATGGTTCACTGCCTGCAATGCGTCACGAATACGCGCTAATAGACCGTTAATTTTATTGGCAAGACGTCCGACTTCGGCTTGATCTTTTACTGATATCTGATGACCCAAATCGAGTTTATTGGCAATTTCATCGACTTCAGTTGAGAGTTGCTTGATCGGTTGGGTCAAATTACTGATCACCCAGTGCGTGACAAGCAACGCAATGGCAATAAACACCAAGGTTACTAACAAAGACTGGATAAACTGATTCAAGATGGGTTCCGTTATTTGTGCTTTAGGGATTTCAACCACCACAAAGCGATCTAAATCTGCTAGCCAGTAAGATCCAACAAAAAATGCTTTATCATCAATAGTAACTTCGCTAATAACCGGTTTATTGGCTCCTTTCGTCACCGCTTGCTGAAAGCGATTGGCGTTGTCTGCATTCAGTGCGGAGTCCGTTGGTGCCACCTCTACGCTGCCGTCGCGCGCGGCTAACATCGCACGCCCTTGCTCTCCAATGCGAAAACCCTGCACGAGATTAACCAAACTGCTGACATTAAAGCCGACACCCGCCACCACATAAGGCTGACCGGTAGCAGCGTTGACAGGGACACTCCGATAATTAATAAAAATCACATACTCGCTGTTATTCACATCGCGATTCATATTCAGCTCATAAGGTTGATTTTTATTCAAAAAATTGGGGTAGAAATCACGATAAGGGTAGGTCTGCATCGAGCTGCTCCGATGCTCACCATCATAGGTAAAAATATACTTGCCTTGCTCTGTGTCTATCGTCGCAAACGCATTATCTGCACCAAGACGCGTTTTCGCGTTGGAAAGTGCCTGATGAATTGGCGCGAGATTAGATAAGTCTCCGCCATTATCCACCCAATCGATTAGCCCCGAATGGTGAGCAAGAAAGTTAGAGCCCGTAATTGCTGGCTGCAGTTCATTACTGATCTCAAATGCCAACCCACGTAACTGACTAGGCAGAATGATATTTTTTAAATCATCAAGCTGTTTGTTTGCTGATAACATCGCTTGTTGCACCATCGCAATCAGCGTGCTGAGCACTAAAATGGTGGAGAGAACGATATAAATCCGCTTTCTGATTGAAAGAGTTTGCCAACGCATACACTGTCCCTTTTTATTATCACTACTAACCAACATATCAATATTAGTCAGCAATCTAGACAGCGGTGCCGATTATGATAGAAAAAATAGAATATATCGCTTAATGAGCGTATGAGGCTTCTTTTTAACTAGTTTATGGGAGAAAATGGAGCAATAAGGAACGATAAAAGCGAATAAGAAGCACAATTAATGGCCTACCAACATTATGGCTATACGGCTGATTGGTTGCTTAATATGAATGAGTGCTTCGATAAAACAGAAATGGAACTTGGAAGGGATGTGACATGATGATGTCACAGGCTATGAGTGCTATGGTGCCCCGGGCCGGACTTGAACCGGCACAACGCGAACGTCGAGGGATTTTAAATCCCTTGTGTCTACCAATTCCACCACCGGGGCGCACCTCATAGACGCGGTTTAATTTAATGATTTTCCAATATAAATCAATCTTTTTTTTCTTGTGCCGTGTCAAGTGTAGACAATTCACCCAAGCCGGTTAAATTTCACTCACTTTACGTTTAACTTAGCCAATACATCTTTGACATAGGGTGCTTTATGCTTCACATAAACATCTTGATCGCGCACTCCTTGGGCTAGTATTGCATGTTTGGTGTTTTCGTACTTAATCCGGACATCTGGGTTGTCGAGCAAGTGTTGCTTGTACGCGAGTTGGCGATGATACTCTTCACTGTCTTTTTCAATCACATGTGCATGTATCAAAAAACGTTCACCTTGATAAGTCACTGACGCATCTTTACGAGGACGGTGCGCTGGAAAAGGCTGATCACTGTGCTGATCTTGGAAGCCTAACGCGTAGAGGTGAGCCACAGTGTTCTCGCGCTCTCCCTGATAATACAGAATCGATAAATCAATGATCCCTTTACCGCCAACTTTGGCAGACGTTGAACCAAAATGCAGCACATCAATACGAGATGTAGAAATCTGGGTAGAGAGCGCTTGGGCTACGTCCAAATAGATTGGTCTCCATGGGAAGAAGTTGGCGTCGATTAATTGGTAAGGCTCGAGTGTGATCATAATGTACCTTAGCGAAGAAAGAAAAGCCGATGAACGCTTGTAACTTGGCACCGGAGCCTCACGAGTCACTGTGCCAAGCTACTCGCGTATAGTACCATCGGCATTCGTACACACAAATCATCCCACTGTGCCATGTGTACCTTCAGCCTAGGGCGAATTAGAACCATCTTGGTTGCTCTCTAGTGCTGTTTATAAGGTGCAGAACACCCTGGTTCGCTGCATGGTAGTTCCCTTGAGCCGTTAGCTTTGGAATCCTGCCGCTTGCATCAAGACCCTAAATAACCAAGAAACAGCTCCGAGCGCAGCCACGCTTGCTACCCAGATGCCGACCAACCAAAGCCATCGCTGCCAAGTGGGTTTTGTGGTGTCAGCCATTAGTGATAAGCCTCATCGGGATTCACTTTGCCGCTAAATACGCGGTAACTCCAGTAGGTGTACATCAAAATAACAGGGATGATAAACACCGCGCCGACTAGCATAAACTGCAAGCTTTGTTGTGGTGAGGCTGCCTGCCAGATCGTAATGCTGGGTGGAATAATGTGCGGCCAAATACTAATTCCCAGGCCAATGAATCCCAGCAACGTGACACACAACGCCATTAAGAAAGGTCGATGATGGGCATGGTCAGGACGAGTGCACCAAAGATGCAGCAAACAAAAAGCAGTCAACAAAGGAACGGGTGACAGCGCAAGAAGGTTCGGCATACTAAACCAACGGTCTGCAATGCCGGGATACGCTAACGGTGTCCAGACACTCACTATCGCGATACATAATGCCATCAACACCACTAATCGACGGCTCAAGTGGTACATACGCATTTGCAGTTGATGCTCAGTTTTCATGATTAACCAAGTGGCACCCAATAAACCGTATGCAATGATCAGTCCAACGCCACAGAAGATTGGGAAAGGAGCCAACCAATCGAGTCCGCCGCCGGCAAAGGCGCGCCCTTCAACGGGAAAACCTTCAATCACAGCACCAACGGTTACCCCTTGAAAGAAGGTGGCAAAAATAGACCCAGCCATAAAGGCGGTATCCCAAAAGCCATGATGCCCAGGTAATGCCTTGAAACGGAACTCAAACGCCACGCCGCGAAAAATGAGCGCCACCAGCATCAAGGTCAGCGGAATCGTCAATGCGTCAACAATGACCGCATACGCCAACGGGAAGGCACCAAATAGTGCGGCGCCTCCCAGAACCAGCCAGGTTTCATTACCATCCCACACGGGTGCTACACTATTCACCATCAAGTCGCGCTCTTCTCGATAACTGACAAACGGCATCAGAATCCCGATACCCAGATCAAACCCGTCCATCACGATGTACATCAAGGTAGCAAACACGATAATGCCAAACCAAATCATTGCTAAATCCATGTTTCCCCCTTACACACGGCCAGAGACAGTTAACGGTTCATGGGGCGTGTCATCATGTTGATCCGGGCCTAATTTAATTTGATGGATCATATAGATATACCCCAACCCAAAGACTAAGCCATACACAACAAAGAAGCTGATCAAGCTGATACTCATATGCAAATCACCGTGCGCAGAGACCGCATCCTGGGTGCGTAGCAGACCATGCACAACCCAAGGTTGGCGTCCGACCTCGGTGGTCACCCAGCCGGAAAGAATGGCGATTAGGCCTGCTGGCCCCATATAGAACGCGAAACGAAGCAATCCCTGATGTTCAAACAGGTGTCCTTTATAGCGCTGCCACGCCCCTAATATGCCAAGCGTGATCATCAATAGCCCTAAACCCACCATCAGGCGAAAAGCCCAGAAAACTACCGGGGAGTTAGGCCGGTCTTCAGTAGGAAATTCTTTTAGCGCAGGAATTTGCTCGGTCAAACTATGCTGTAAGATCAGACTGCCCAGATAGGGGATTTCCACTTTATAGTGGGTGGTTTCATCTTCCATATCCGGCAGGCCAAACAAAATGAGAGGCGTGGGTTCTCCATGACTGTTGTCCCAATGCCCTTCCATCGCTGCAATCTTAGCGGGCTGATATTCCAAGGTATTCAAGCCGTGTAAATCTCCGATAAAGGCTTGAATGGGCGCGGTGAATAACAGCATCCACATCGACATCGAAAACATCCGCTTCACGGCTGGGCTGCGCTGCCCTTTGAGCAGGTGCCACGCCGCCGACGCGCCAACAAATAACGCACTGGATAAAAACGCCGCGACGACCATGTGCGCCAAGCGATAAGGAAAAGAGGGATTAAAGACCACCGCGAACCAATCCACAGGCACTACTTGACCATTAACCACTTCATGCCCTTGTGGGGTGTGCATCCAACTGTTGGAGGCTAAAATCCAGAAGGCAGAGATCACGGTCCCCAGCGCGACCATCGAGGTGGCAAAAAAGTGCAAACGATCGCCAACACGCTGCCAGCCAAATAGCATGACACCAAGAAAGCCGGCTTCGAGAAAGAAAGCCGTCAGCACCTCATAGGTCAGCAGTGGGCCGGTGATGCTGCCCGCAAATTCCGAGAAGCCACTCCAGTTCGTGCCAAATTGGTACGCCATGACCAACCCAGACACCACGCCCATCCCGAAATTTACTGCGAAGATTTTCGACCAGAAAAGGTAAAGCGTTTTATACTCACGCTCGCGCGTTTTAAGCCACAACCCCTCGAGCACCGCGAGATAGCAGGCGAGACCAATGGTAATCGCGGGGAAAATAATGTGAAAAGAAACCGTAAACGCAAATTGAATACGGGCCAACATAAATGCATCAAGACCAAACATACGTGAAGTCCACTTTAGTGATTAGACTAACGCGCATGGTAGAAGCCCACGATCAATGTGCCCATATACAGACGAATCAGATTAAACTATAACAGTCTACTTTATGCAGTGTTATAGTCTCAGTAAGTCAGCCGTCCCTATGGTGAAAACGTGTCTAAGTATCAACAGCTTAGTGAACAGATAAAACAACAAATTCAGACCGGCATTTGGCACGTTGGAGAAAAGCTCCCCTCTCTTAGAAAACAGGCCGCTTATTCAGGTTTGAGTATGATGACAGTGCTACAAGCCTATCAACTGCTAGAAAGCCAAGGTTGGATTGTTTCTCAGTCCCGCTCAGGCTACCGCGTCGCCCCCCATGCCGAGCTTACCCAGAATGGGTCAGACAGTGCCATCCATCCTACTGAATCGGTGGATATTAATGACTACATTTTCGATGTGTTGCAAGCCAGCCGCTCCCCCGGCATGGCGAGTTATGGGCATGCGTATGTCGATCCCCTGCTTGCTCCCCGCCACCAAGTAAACCGTTCGCTCACCACCGCGGTACGCTTTATGTCCATTCACAGCGTGGTCGATAATCTCCCTCCGGGCAATGCTCAACTGCGCCACCTGATTGCCCAGCGCTATGCGGCACAGGGGATGCAAGTCTCTCCCGATGAGATAGTGATTACCGCCGGCGGGCTAGATGCACTCAACCTTAGCTTACGCGCGGTCACTCAGCCTGGTGACTGGGTCGCGGTAGAAAGCCCCGCGTTTTACGGCGCGTTACAAGCACTTGAAAATAGGGGGCTGAAAGCGATGGCGATCAGAACGCATCCCACCGAAGGCATTGACCTTGATGCCTTAGAACGCGTCTTGCAAACTCACCCGATTCGCGCTTGCTGGTTAATGAGCAATCATCAAAACCCGTTGGGTTATTCGCTGTCAAACGAGAAGAAAGCGCGTCTAGCCGATCTAGTTAAACGCTATCAGGTTTACTTAATCGAAGATGATGTATATGGCGAGCTCTACGAGGGTGAGCACAAACCACTGCCCACCAAAGCATTCGATAGCAGTGGCCATGTCTTGCACTGCTCATCGTTTTCAAAAACGCTGGTCGATGCCTTTCGCCTCGGCTGGGTTGCGGCAGGTGATCAAGCCCAGAAGCTACAAAAGCTCCAACTGATGAGCACAGTGACCACCAGCGTCCCGATTCAGCTTGCCGTCGCGCACTACTTACACAACCGAAACTACGAGCACCACTTAAAGCAACTGCGCCGCACACTCGCCAAGCGAAAAAAAGCGACATATCAATTTCTTATTGACCACTTGCCCCGAGATGTTGAGGTAGTCAACAGTCAAGGCGGATACTTTTTATGGATTGCATTGCCCAAAGGCAGTAATACCACCGCGCTGTACCACCTTGCGCTCAAACATCATATCAGTATCGCACCGGGTAATATGTTTGCCACGCACGCACAGTTTGCGCATTGCTTTCGGCTCAATGCGTCTTACCCGCTCGATCATGCTCATCAAAATGCGCTGGCAACCTTGTGCGATTTGATTGCACAGCACATTCAAGGTTTGATAAAAAGCTAAGACTGGTTAAGCAACCAAGTGAGGATCGCTTTGCGTGAGGTGGGTGTCGCTTGTTGATACCAGTACCCCATCATCTGCAAAGGCTGACTCTGGGTGGTTGGCAGTGTGCCACTACCATCACGATTAGCAAACGCCCAATCGGCAAATGCGTTACGGTCAGATTCATTGGCTTTTTGATACCAATAATCAATCATCGCTTCAGGCTGCTGTGCCACTTTTTCGCTCGTTTCAGCACCACTAGCAACCAAGGACGGATTAATCCTTTTTCCCACTACCCGCGCCGCTTCTTGATTCGCGGCGGTAAAATACGCTTTAGGGATAGAAAACTGCACACGATTACCACCGCCTGAACTGTTAAAGATAAAGCGTACGTTTGACTCAGGCCAGTTCACCACGGTTTCGGGAGACAATGGGAACGCAACATATTGCGTGGTTACACAATGTTCGGTGCAAGACTCTGATGTTACACGCATATTTTCTAGTTGAATGGCTTCTCCGTTGATCGTTACCGAATTAAACTCTTGATAATTTTTAAAAAAAGATACTTCTGTGATGAGTTTTGAAGAAGCTAGTTCAGCTTTATCCACATCGCCGGTAGCGTAATTACCCACATAATGGGACGCTGCTTTAACAATATCGGCACCTACCAACGCTTGTGTATCTGGCGTGATCGATTTTGTTGCGATTTGTACATAGTGGTGCCGCTCTTTGATTGATTTCACCACATCGTCAAACTGACTAGACGAATCGTAGCTCGCGCAACCAACCATCAATAAACAACTAGAAGCAGTAATCAGACGTAAATAAGTGTTCATAAACCACCCTTATTGGAAGCAAAAAAGCCGGCCTTCCTGGCCGGCGAAAAATAGAAAGGCAAAGCTGTAGACTAAAAGTTGTATTCAATCCCCACACGGGCAAAGGCACTTTTCTCGTCGGCGTTATAGGCATCATGTTGACCAACGCGTAAATACGGTAAGAAACCGTTATGAGAATACATTAATTGACCCGCAATCACTGATTCGCTGTCATCAACATTCGCGTTATTATCAAGATCGGAGTCACCATTCGCTGCATAACCAAGACGATAGCCCCATGGACCACTCCAGTATTCACCGACTACTGACACTTGTTCTTGTTCTGCCTCAGTATCTTTGTTGACACCATCTGTCTTGTATACACCATCATTGTATTTATAGGCTGCAGACACCTTAAATCCGCCAGGAAGTGGGATCTCAACCCCGGCTAAATAGGCTTGAGTATCAATGTCATCAGAGTAGTTCGAGTTGTATTCGTAACCGCCGTGCAACGTAAAGGCCTCTGCCACAGTATAGTGTGCCGCAGCGCCAAAATGGTTTGAGCCGTTGACATCTTTATCGCCACGTCCAACAGACACATCGAAACTAAAACCATCGAAGTCTGGTGAGTCATAGCGTGCGATATCGCCTTTACGATCATAATGCGACTTAGTGTCCGCACCCCAGTCGAAGACACGGCCTAACCCTGGGTTTGAATAGGGCCAGTCCACCACTTCATACAAAGGCGTAAGCATTCGACCAAAGCGCACCTGACCCCAATCGCCTTTCATACCGATAAAGGTATCACGTCCGCCAAGTGTCGAGCCTGTACCATCTTCACCCACATAACCTGACTCAATTTGCATAAAGATATAAACATCTTCATTGAAGTCTTTTCCCGCCCGGAATCCAATTCGAGACTCATTCTCGTAATCGTAACCGTTGTTATCCTCTTGATAAAATGCGGAAATTGCAGCAACACCATAGATATCAACATTATAATCACTCAACACGCCAACCACATTGTCATGATCAGCTGCTATCGCGCCTGTTGAACCAATAGCGACCAGTGTGCCCAAAAGTGTGTGTTTAAAAACTTTGTTCATGAAATACTCCTGCTGCCTGCAAGATGAGGTCTTGCCCCGTTGGGTTATTAAGTTTTATCGAGTGCAAAACCGATTCGAAAACATAAACATTCATGTCATGTTTTCACCCCGCTGCTTACACATTTCGTGTAACCACATCTCCAGACTAAATACGCAGAGAAAAATATCAATCACGACTTAATTTTTAATACGAATAATATGACGGCGAGCATATTTTAGGCATTTTTATGACATAGATCTGACATCAAAATGCAACACTAAAAACATAAGTATTTGAATATTATATTTTTTTATTTTATATCTCACAAGGATACCTTAAAACAAGCGTAACCATCTTTATTCCCATAGGTACATAAAACAGCCTCTCTTATTCAATAAAACCCTGTGCCGCTACGTTAAAATCGTAAAAAAGCCCCTTTCTTTTTTTATTGTGGAAAATAACAAGATTATAGCCGCGTGGATCGCTTGTTTTTTACCAACAAATTCAGAGAAATCACGTAAAAAACGTAAAAATAAGTGAGATAAAAACTAACTATGTAATTATCTATTGAAAAAAAAGAACAGGTTTGCGTTTTAGCAAAAGACACATGCCGGATGAGCGAAACGAGGCGATCGGGAGGACACACTCAGTCGTAACGTGTTGAGTGCAACAAAAAATGATGAAATTCAAAAGATCAGTTAGCGTGTCATCACAGTACTGACGTTACATGATAAATTAGTTAATAGACATATAACCCGAATCGGCTGTCACACGACACATGGCGACGCACAGAAAGGACTCATCATTAATGAAAGGACTACGTTGGATTCTGCCCTTAGTGGTATTAGGGCTCGGCTACCTTGGCTATACTGCTATTGCGGCAACGGAATCAGAGACACAGGTCGATAATCCCGCTCCTCCTCCGCCGATCGTCGATACGCAGTTCATCACGCCTACGCAACATCAAGTAGTCATCACGGGGCATGGTGAATTAATGCCGCTGGAAACCACGCAAATCTCCGCGCAAGTATCGGGAGAAGTCATGGATTGGCACCCGAATTTTGTCGCCGGTGGCATCGTAAAACGTGGCGACGTGCTCTTCTCTATTGAGGCGGATAATTATCAGGCGGCGGTGCTCAGTGCAGAGGCCGATCTCGCCAGCGCGCAAGCCGCTCTCATTGAAGAACAAGCGCAAGCCGCAGTGGCAAAGCGCCAAGCAAAAAGCTTGCCTCCGACACAGGTCACCGATCTCTATTTACGCAAACCACAACTATTAACAGCCAAGGCGCGGGTGAAGTCGGCCCAAGCGACATTAAAACGCGCTCAACGCGATCTTGATAACTGTCAAGTCACTGCACCCTATGATGCCCTAGTGGTCTCACGCGATATCGGTGTGGGTCAATATATTAGCGCAGGCACGACTGTGGGTACGATCAACAATGTTGAAGTGGCGGAAGTCCACGTACCTGTGGCTGGGTTTGACAGTGCATTTCTGCCCGAACAACTCGAAGGTATTCAGGCCTCGCTGACACGAAATGGCACATCGCCGATTCATCGCGAAGGCACCGTGGTGCGTGATTTAGGGATTGTGGAACAAAGTACACGGATGATGCGTGTGGTGGTGCGTCTTGATGATCCCTACGGTATCAGTTCGCCTAAACCAACTCTGCCCTTCGGCAGTTATGTTGAGGTGGCCTTTAACGGCACCACATTAGACGCAGTATTTAAACTTCCCCAAGCCTTGGCAAATAATCGACAAGTTTGGGTGGTCGATGGCAAGGGCCAACTTTCATCTCGCGCCTTGAATATTGTCCGTGCCGAAGGGCAATACCTTTATGCGGACCAAGGGCTAAGTGCCAATGACCAGATTGTGACAACGCCCCCCGAGTTTCCTGAAGCGGGAATGACGGTACGCGTGGCATCGCAGGTTGCGCAGGAGAACGACGACGATGAATGAAGCCCCTACGCCACCTCGTGGTCTCATTGCGTATTTTGCACATAACCCTGTCGCGGCGAATCTGATCATGATTTTTGTATTGATCATGGGGATCGCGAGCTACTTCTTTATTCAACGTCAGATGTTCCCCAACATCGAAATTAATTATATCCATATCACTGCTGACTACCCAGGCGCCTCGCCACAAGAGGTTGAAGAGAGCATCCTCGTAAAGGTGGAAGAAGCCATTAAAGATGTCACCGGCATTGAGTCTGTGGTATCGACAGCACGCCGAGGCTTTGGCCGTGTCGAAATCGAAGTGGATGTTGGCGAAGACCTCAATGTGGTGTTGGATCGGGTGAATCAGAAAGTCGATGCCATTTCTAATCTGCCCGCGTCTATGGAGCCGCTCAATGTGTCGCAAGTTGAGTTTCGACAAACAGTGATACGCATGGCGGTGGTGGGCGACAAGCCACTGACCGAGCTAAAACCCGTCGCACAAAACATCGAAGACGAGTTACTTCAACTTAACGATGTGACATTAGTCGAGCTCAGTGCCCCTAACTACGAAATCGCCATTGAAGTTGCACCCCAACAATTAAGAAAATACGACCTCACTCTGGGTCAAGTCAGTGATGCCATAGCCCGCTATTCAGCCAACTTCTCAGCCGGTGAAGTGCGCACCGATAGCGGTATGATCGCCATTCGCGTGGAAAACCAACGCTATCGCGGCGACGAATTTCGACAGATCCCGATTAAAATTGGTCCAAATGGTAGCCGGCTACGACTGCAAGATATCGCGACCATTAAAGATGGCTTTACCGAAGGTGAGCGCTATTTTAAATACTCTGGGCAAAATGCCATCTTTCTCTCGGTGAACGCGACAGCGTCGCAAAACATGGTTACCGTCGCCTCCGCAGTCAAAGATTACATCGAGACGAAAAACAACACGCTTCCAGCCGGTTTGGCGCTAAAGTCCGTGGTTGATATGACCCACTACTTAAACGCGCGCTTGGACATGATGCTCAAAAACTTGCTGCAAGGGGCAGTGCTCGTCGCGTTGTTACTGACCCTCTTTTTACGCTTCAAGCTAGCAATGTGGGTGCTCGTTGGACTGCCCGTTTGTTTTCTTGGCGCGGTTATGCTGATGCCAGTGATAGGGGTCAGTATTAATATTGTGTCGTTATTTGCCTTTATTATGGTGTTGGGGATCGTCGTTGATGATGCCATTGTGATAGGCGAAAGCGTTTATACCGAAGTCGAGCATAAGGGCGGTGGTGTGAATAACGTGGTTGCCGGTGCTCAACGGGTTGCAACGCCCGCTACCTTTGGGGTATTAACGACCATTGCAGTGTTTGCCCCTTTTTTGATGTCTAGTGGACCAGAGCGTGCCTTCTTCTTTGGTATCGCCGCCATTGTCATCTTGTGTCTGGTATTTAGTTTGATTGAATCCAAACTCATCCTTCCAGCACACCTTGCTCATACCCACTTTTCTACCCCTAAACCAAATAGCTTACGCCAACGCTTTAACCGCCGTTTTCAGCAATTCATTCACGGCCCTTATCGCCGTACAGTCACCCGAGCCACACACTGGCGTTGGTCTGTACTTACCGTATTCATTGCCCTATTGGCTATCAGTATTGCTTTGGTGGTGGCCAGCCACGTTCGTATGGTGCCGACGCCGAAAGTACCACATGACTTCCCCAATATTCGTTTAGAGATGAATAACAACGCATCGAGCGAACAAACCATCGCTGCCCTAAAAGCTATCGAGCGTATGGTCTACGACGTTGATAACAACACTCAAGCGGAAACCGGCCAAGCCATGATCAAAGAAACCTTGGTATTTAATGAGGGCCGAACCGCTGGGCAGCTGGTGATCCCCTTGGTGGATGATGCCGTTCGCCCCTTTACCACTTTTGAACTCTCTCGGCGCTGGCGCGATGCCATGCCTGATATTCCGGGGGTGAAAAAGCTCACCATTCAAGACGATGTCAACGGCGGAGAACAAGGTGATGAATTTGGTTACCTGTTATTCGGCCCCGATATTGATACCCTCAATGCCGCTGGGCGGGCGCTGATGTCACGCCTTAATCAGCAACCAGGGCTTTTCGATATATCCTCTTCGATGGATTCTGGCAGTCAGGAAATTCTGATCTCGCTCACTCCCGTCGCCCATGATCTGGGACTGGATCTGACGACCATTGCCCAGCAAGTTGGGGGCAGCTTTTATGGCGGTGAAGCACAGCGATTGATCCGAGACGGTGAAGAAATCAAAGTCATGGTGCGGTATCCAAAGCGCACGCGAGAAACCTTCTCATCGCTACGCTATGCCGTGATTACGACGCCAACGGGGCAACAAGTGATGCTGGGTGATGTGGTCAACTTTGAGCAACAGCCTGGGATCAGTAGCCTTCGCCGTGAAGCAGGGTTTCGCACTGTCTACGTCTATGGCGCCATTGATGAAGAGCAAGTAGAACCCAACCAAGTGGTTGAAACGATTCGACAATCGATAATACCTGATGTGTTGGCCGATTATCCTGAAGTCACCAGTGAGCTCAGTGGCTCGATTGAGGAGCAACAAGCTCAGCAAAGTGAGCAACTGCTGTTTTTTATCGCTGGCATGATCGTGGTCTATGCATTGCTTGCCGTACCATTAAAAAGTTACACCCAGCCATTAATCATTATGTCGGTGATCCCATTTAGTCTCACCGGCGCCATTTGGGGACATTATTGGTTTGATATCGATTTGAGCTTGATGTCGACCTTTGGCTTAATTGCCGCGGCAGGTGTGGTGGTCAACGATTCACTGGTAATGACCGATTACATCAACCGGGCTCGGCAAGCGGGCGTTGCAGTCAAACAAGCGGTGATTGACGCCGGCTGCGCGCGTTTTCGTGCCATCACTCTCACCTCCATCACCACCTTTGCCGGGGTACTGCCGATCATGTTTGAAACTAGCTTACAAGCACGGTTTGTGATCCCCATGGCAGTGGCGTTAGGCTTTGCCGTGATGTTCGCAACCTTGCTCACACTGATTCTTGTGCCTTGCTTGTACCTGATATTGCAAGATATTGGCAGAGTGTTGCAAAGACTAATGCAACGCGTCTTGCCAACGGCATCAGAGGATCAACCCCGCTAGTTCAAAAGATTCAATCGGCTAGCGCCCTACAAAGGGGTGGCCCAGCGCGGCCCCTTGTGCGCCTGTTTGTGTGAGTGTCTCGGCGATCGCTGTCATCGCAAGCCAGCGATTTTCACACCAGGCAGGTGCTAACAATGTGGGTGGACGTGCACTTGCCGACACCCGATGGTAAACCACCTCTGGTGGCGTTCGCTGAATCATCATCGAGGCGCTAGCGATGTAATCGTCGAACGAAATTTTCCTTTGTCGCCCAGCTCGCCACGCCTTTGCCATGGTGCTTCCTTCAACGATGTGCAGCGGATGCAACTTGATCCCATCGGTGCCCGTATTTACCACTGTATCAATCGTCTGTTGATGGGCCGTTATCTCCTCCCCTGGCAGGCCGACAATTAAATGGGTGCACACTTTGATCCCTAAGGCACGGGCCTTTGTTGCGACCTGTTGGTATACCGCGACGTTATGCCCACGATTAATGCGTTTGAGCGTTTTATCATGGCCGGTTTGTAAGCCAAGCTCTAACCACACCTCAAAGCCTTGTTGATAATAATCTGCAAGCAAATCGAGCACGGCATGCGGCACGCAATCAGGACGTGTTCCCACACATAATCCCACCATGTGCTCTTGGGCCAGTGCTTGCTCGTATAACACTTTTAAACGGGCGACTTCATCATAGGTGCTGGTATAAGCCTGAAAATACGCTAAATAACGGCGGGCACGATCCACTTCTTTGGCGCGTTGACTGAGTTGTTGACTGACCGATGCATGTTGCGCTTTTTCATCCGCAAACGAGGCCACATTACAAAACGTGCAACCGCCCCGTCCCAACGTACCATCGCGGTTTGGGCAGCTAAAACCACCGTGCAACGTCAGTTTATGCACCCGTTCGCCATAGCGGTGCTTGAGATCTTGGCCAAGTGTATTAACTAACTGGTGCAGCTCCATGGTGCCTCGTGGCTCAATACAAAGTCGCATCTTAGCAGCACAAACCAGTGGCACTTTGGTAGAGATCAAACGTCGGTATCACGGCCGCTAAAAACGACGAAAAAAAACCCGCCGTGATGGCGGGTTGAATCTCATTAGGCTTTGGCCTTCTTCTTGCGCTTGTCAGTGACTTCCCACTGACCATCGACAAAGAAAGCTGACCAGCCGGATGGCTTACCGTCTTCTTCACTTCGCACGTAGTTTTCTTTGGTTTTACGTGCAAAACGAACTACCGTCGGTCGTCCATCAGGATCCTGTTGTGGTGCATCCGCAAGGTATTGGAATTTCTCCGAGATACGATCTCTAAAGCGATCGAGCTCTTCCACCAGCGGCGCGCGAGTTTCACGCGATTTAGGGAAGTTACTTGCCGCCATAAACAGCCCCGAGGCGCCGTCTCGCAGCACAAAATAGGCGTCCGAATTTTCGCAAGGCAGTTCAGGGAAATGCACAGGATCTTCTTTCGGTGGTGCAACATCACCGTTTTTCAAGATCTTGCGCGTATTCTTACATTCATCATTGGTGCAACCCATGTACTTCCCGAAGCGGCCATTTTTCAGCACCATATCGTTACCACATTTGTCACACTCAACGACCGGACCGTCATAGCCTTTCGGTTTAAACTCACCCTTTTCGACCACATAACCTTCACAGCTTGGGTTATTACCACAGACATGAAGCTTACGATGTTGGTCAATCAGGTATGAATCCATCGCCGTTTCGCAAATCGGACAACGTTTCATGGCACGAAGATCCGCGGTTTCAACATCCTCTTCTAGGACATTAACAATGCCGTCTTCATCCATCAGATTGATGGTGGTTTTGCAACGCTCTTTCGGCGGTAATGCATACCCTGAGCAGCCCAAAAAGACGCCAGTTGATGCAGTACGAATACCCATTTTACGGCCACATGTTGGACAATCGATATCCGTCATGACCATATTGTTCGGTTTCATCCCGCCTTCTTCTTCGTCTTGTTCCGCTTGCTCTAGCTCTGCGGTGAAGTCGGCAAAGAAGTCGTCAAGCACGCCTTTCCAATCGGCTTGACCTTCAGCGATTTTATCCAGCGACGCTTCCATCCGGGCGGTAAAGTCGTAATCCATCAAGTCTGCAAAGCTCTGGGTCAGACGATCGGTGACGATCTCTCCCATTTTCTCTGCGTAGAAACGACGATTTTCGACGCGCACATAACCACGATCTTGAATGGTCGAAATGATCGACGCATACGTGGACGGACGGCCAATACCCGCTTTTTCCAGCTCTTTAACCAAAGCCGCTTCCGTGAATCGCGCCGGTGGCTTAGTGAAGTGCTGTTTCGGATCAAGCTGACTCAACGTCAGTGATTGTCCCACTTCCACCGCAGGCAAGATTTGATCTTCGTTTTTACCCGTCGGGCGCTGTACGCGCGTCCAACCATCGAAACGTAAAATCCGCCCTTTTGCTTTCAAAGAGAACTCACCGGCCTCTACGGTCAATGTGGTGGAGTCGTACTTAGCCGGTACCATTTGACACGCCACGAACTGACGCCATATCAGGTCGTACAGTCGATGCGCATCAGGATCCATACCTTGCAAATCGCTCGCCGTCACGCCAACATCCGATGGACGGATCGCTTCGTGGGCTTCTTGCGCATTGGCTTTTGCCCCGTAGACGTTCGCCGACTCAGGTAAATATTGTTCACCGTATTCGCTGGCAATATGTCCCCGCGCTGCGTCCACCGCCTCTTTACTGAGGTTGGTAGAATCGGTACGCATATAGGTGATGTAACCCGCCTCATAAAGACGCTGCGCTAACATCATGGTTTTCTTCACCCCAAAGCCTAACCGCGTACTGGCGGCTTGCTGAAGTGTTGAGGTGATATAGGGCGCAGATGGCTTACTGGTTGAGGGGCGATCTTCACGATCACGTACCACGTAGCTCGCGTTTTCCAACGCGGCCACCGCGGCCATCGCCTCATCGCTGTTTTTCGGCTTAAAGGCTTTTCCGTTTTGCTGTGCAACGAGCAATCGAAGCGCCTGCTCGTTAGGGGTGAGCGTGTCCGCATGCACATCCCAAAACTCTTCAGGAATAAACGCTTTAATTTGATGCTCGCGTTCGACCAACAATTTCACCGCGACCGATTGCACACGCCCTGCCGACAAACCGCGCGCCACTTTTTTCCAAAGCAGCGGTGACACCATAAAGCCCACCACACGATCGAGAAAACGCCTGGCTTGCTGTGCATTGACGCCATCAATGTTGACGTCTCCCGGCGCTTCAAACGCCTGGGTAATGGCATTTTTGGTGATCTCGTTAAACACAACACGCTTAAAACGATCTTCATCGCCACCGATCAGCTCCCGCAGGTGCCAAGCTATAGCTTCCCCTTCGCGGTCCAAATCCGTTGCGAGATAAACATGGTCAGCTTGCTCGGCCAGTGATTTGAGTTCGGCAACGACTTTTTCCTTGCCCGGCAGCACTTGATATTTCGCCTGCCAACCGTTGTAAGGATCGACGCCCATCTTATTGATGAGCGCCTTCTTTTCTTTTTGTTTCTTAATTTGCGCTTTTTCTTCGGCGCTGAGCCCTTTCGTAGACACAGGTGCAGCTTTTTTACCGCCCTGGGTCGCTCCAGTAGGCAGATCACGCACATGCCCGACACTCGACTTCACAATGAAATCTTTGCCGAGATATTTGTTGATCGTTTTCGCCTTTGCAGGGGACTCCACGATAACGAGAGATTTGCCCATAATGACCTAATTGACGCCCTTTGCGCTAAAACTGTCGAAAATTCGTTGCGTTGCACTCCGATATTGGAATGCCGCTATCTGTTTTACAATATTGAGCGAGTCTAGCCGAATATCAACTAAATTCGCAGTAAAACACGCTGATTGCTCGTACCTTCCACAATTGTTAACCAATTGTGATAGTAGTGTATCGGTTATTCGCTATGCCACTTTTCGGCAAAAAGCGCGCTAATCATTACCATTGCCGCCTGTAAAATAGCTAAGTGGATACGGTAATTTTTGGCTTGGCTCACATTATTCTTGATATTTATCCCATCATAGCGTGATTTCGCCAAGCCAAAGGCATGCCAGCAGTCAATGCGACGATGCCCTATTTTATGTGCAATATACCGGTATCATGCACGCGCGCTTGCTTACACCAGCGGACGCTGGCCTCGGCTAATCCATTTAAGTAACACACGATCGGCCACCTCAGCGGAGGTCCCTGCTAATTTCTCAGCGATATTTTTGCGCTGCTGATAAGAGACCGATAGCACTTTACGATCCTTGTTGGCCGCCTCAAAAAGATACTCGTCGCTGGTGCAGACTTGATCAATCAAGCCAAGTTCTAATGCTTGGTTGCCAAACCAGTGCTCGCCGGTTGCGACCTCATCAACATTTAACGAAGGGCGGTGCTCGGTGATAAACGCTTTGAATAGACCATGCGTTTCTTCCAACTCGGTTTTGAATTTTTCACGCGCTTTATCGGTATTTTCACCAAACATGGTCAAGGTACGTTTAAACTCCCCTGCGGTCAGCTGCTCAAACTCAATATCGTTTTTCTTGAGCAACTTATTAAAGTTAGGGAGCTGGGCAATTACACCAATCGAACCAATGATTGCGAAAGGCGCAGCGATCAGCTTATCGGCCACACATGCCATCATATAGCCACCGCTAGCCGCGACTTTGTCAACCGCGACAGTCAGCGGTACGCCGGCTTTACGAACGCGTGCCAGTTGCGAGGCGGCTAACCCATAGCCGTGCACCATGCCGCCGCCACTTTCCAGTTTAACCAAGACTTCATCTTGTTCGGTCGCTACCGACAAAATGGCGGTCACTTCCTCACGCAATGCCTCGACTTCGCGGGCATCAATACTGCCTTTAAAAGTCAGAACAAAAAGTTGTGGATCGCGCTGTGTTGGCTGCGCCGTTTGCTTCTTCGCTGCGGCCTTTTGTGCCTTTTCTTCTTTCTTTTTCGCCTTTTTCTCGTCTTTATCGCGCGCCTTTAACGATGACTCATTGTAAAGATGATGTTCGAGCGACTGCCGGTAGGTCTTAAAGCTATCGGTTAAATCGGTAAGCTTCAGGCTGCCTTTCTGTCCGCCTTTATCATTCGCCGCGCGTAGCAGTGCCACTAACACCACCGCTGCCATTAAAAAGGTGACGACTTTCGCTAAAAAAAGCCCATAATCCGCAATGAATTCCAATGTTGTATCCTCTTTTTATCTCTGAGTTTGCAATGCCTCAGCCCAGTGCATCACGCACTTGGTTGTCACACATTACCCGCAACCTTACAATAATCTACGTTTAACAATAAATAAGGATTTGTACTGTGGACTATCAAGTAACCTCCGACGCGCTTCAAGGGCGTGTAATTTTGGTCACCGGCGCCGGCGCTGGTATTGGTCGTCAAGCGGCACTGAGCTATGCCGAAAAAGGCGCGACGGTGATTTTGCTCGGCCGCACCGTGAAAAAACTTGAAGCTGTGTACGATGAAATTACTGCCACGGGCGCACCACAACCTGCCATTATTCCCTTAGATATGCTGGGGGCAACCCGGCAGCATTATCTCGACATGGCGGATACCATTGACCAGCAATTTGGTCGTTTAGACGGAGTACTCCATAATGCTGGCCTGCTCGGTGTGCTAAGCCCTTTCGATCAAATCGATGAAAAATCGCATGACGATGTGATGCAAGTGAACGTCAAAGCCACCATGTTGATGACACAAGCCTTGCTGCCACTGCTGAAAAAGTCTGATGATGCGCGGGTGGTGTTTACCACGTCTACCGTGGGTCATCAAGGCCGTGCTTACTGGGGCAGCTACGCGATTTCTAAGTTCGCCACGGAAGGAATGATGCAAGTACTGGCCGATGAAATGTCAGACACCAAGGTACGAGTGAACGCGATTAATCCAGGTGGCACGCGAACTAGCATGCGCGCCAGCGCCTTCCCAGGCGAGGATCCCGACACATTAAAAACGCCACTCGATATTATTCCGCTCTACGTCTACCTCATGGCCCCGGAAGGTGTTGAAGTGCATGGCCAGTGCATTGATGCGCAACCCAAACGATAAACAACAACGCCCCCATTGACGGGGGCGTTGTTTTTCACAAACGCGGTTTAAAAATCAAAGGTAATTTTTGCTTTTACATTCCGCTCATCACCATACCAACAGTTCAGCTCGTCGAAGCAGCTATAGGTCGTTTTATCCAGCACGTTCGTTGCAGATAGTGACAATTTCGCTCCTGATAGCGACGTATCTAGCTGAGCAAGATCATAGTTTAGAGCGGTATCAAACAGGGTATAATCAGGCACTTTAAAGGTATTGTTCGCGTTACCCTGTGACTCGCCCACATAACGCGCCCCCACGCTCACTTCTAATCCGGAGGTTAACTGATGGTTCACCCAAGCACTGGCCGTTTGCTCGGGCACCCAAACCGGTGTCTTGCCATCAAGGTTAGGATCGTCGGTGATCTCCATATCAATATAGCTATAGGTTAAGGCCACATTGGTATCTAGGCTCAGCGCATGATTCAGTTCAATTTCTACGCCTCGCGAACGGATTTCACCCGTTTGAATTTTGGCGTAAGAATCATTGGGATCGTTGACCAAGGCATCTTGCTTAGTCAGCTCAAATAACGCCAAGTTGAGCCCTGTCGTCCCATCCAACGATAAATACTTCAAGCCTGCTTCCCACTGCTCGCCCTTCGATGGATCAAAGACATTACCTCGATTATCCATGTCTGTCGGCTCAAAGCTCTCGGAGTAACTGAGATAAGGGGAAATACCGTTATCAAATTGGTACATGGCTCCGGCGCGAAACGCCAAATTGTAGTGGCGAATGTTTTTATCAGAGGTACTCGGTGACCCAGCAAACAATGTTTGCTGATTATCTTTTAACTCATATTCATCGTATCGCGCGCCAGCGAGAAAGACCCATTGATTCCAAAGGATCTGATCTTGGGCGTAGAGTCCGGTCTGCGTGACCTCAATGTCATGCTGATCCTGATAAACGAAGCTAAGTGAACTTGGGTCAACCTGGTTATTATTGGGCTCAAAGATATCAATAGCCGGCACCACACCTGCAAGGGTATCGTCATAGCCAACATTGGACGACATGTTTTGATAATCCAAGCCGAACAAGGTGTAATGCTGCGCTGCCCCCCAGCGCAAATCGCCAGAAAGCTGAGTATCAACCACCCACGATTCCATGGTTTCATCTGTCAGGTATGCATTACGCGGATAGTGTCTGCCATCACTGCTTTTTTGATGGTACATGTTCTTTTGCAGTAAATCGGCATCGGTGTATCGTGCGGTGTGCAGTAGTGACCAATCAGAAGCGAGTTGGTGTTGCACCTTATAGCCCAGCATTAAAAACTCTCGGTCGTAGGTATTCCAGTTGTTGTCACCGGAAAAACTGTCACTGGAAAGGCTGCCTTGGTCACTGTGCAGCACTGAGCCTTTTGCTGGTAGCGACGTATAAATGCCCGCAGCCGGGTCCGCTTGATAATAAAGATTAAAATTCACTAAGGTATCTTGCGAGATACGCCAATCTAGCGACGGAGCCACGACATAACGCTCTTCTTCTGAATGCCCGGCTTGCCCGTCTTTTTGCCGTGCCAGCGCCACCATCCGATAGGCTAACGAGGTATCTTGAATCGCTCCGGTGCTGTCGACTGATATTTCTCGCAACGCCTCTGTATCAGTACTGACGCCAACCCGATGCGCGGCTTCACGCTGTGGCGTTTTCGCGATCATATTCACCATGCCACCCGGTGGAATATTTCCGTACAACACGGATGTAGGCCCTTTAAAAACCTCGACTTGCTCAATCGCGATCGGATCAATTTGTGGCTGTAAATTCCAGGTGTTATAAGGGATCGCTAACCCGTCGTAAAAATTTTGATAGTTGATAAAACCACGAATATTGAAAAGGTCGAGACGGGTCACGGCCCCACCGCGAAGTTCGGTATTTACGCCCGGGGTGTAGCGGACGGCTTCGCTTAATGAGCTTGCTTGGCGCTGCTCCAAAGTGTCGCGGTTAATCACTGTGACCGCTTGTGGTGTCTCTTCGGGTGCCAATACCGTTTTGGTGGCGGTATTGCGGTACGTGTCACCTAGGACTTGTATGGTTTCCATGTTGGCTTCTTGGGGAGCAGAGTAAGCCGACACAGTTACCACGCTGCTAATCACAGCTAAGGTCAACGGCGACAATCGCCCAATAGCCTGCCGTGGGCACGAAAAACCTGTATGCATCATGATTTCCTCTAATGACGAACCAATAAATCTAAAACGGAATCATTCGTATTTTATGGATACATAGAGGAAATACTGTTCATTTTGGTGCACGATGCACGGGATCGATAGCACGATGCACGGGATTGAGTGGCACCCAATATGTCATTACTGCGCTATTCGAGTGGGGCTGGTAACCACTGGGGTAGATTTCAAGCTCTATACCATCGGTGCATTGATAGCCAGAGTCTGGTAGCCAAGCGTAAATAAACGCCTGCAATGTATCAGGGAGCCCGCTCACCGGCCCGGAGTGCGTGATAACGGCATAGGTCGTTTCCGGAATGATCCAGCTTGTGGTGTCATGTTGAAAGCCTGCTAATGCCTGTTGTCCCGCAAGGTATGGCAACGGTGATTGCAGTGTATCCGCGCTAGCTACATCAATGGCACCAATACTTGGCTGGTTTAGATCAATCACGCCGCGCGCATAGGCTCGCTGCCAAAGCGCTGGCACAACATCATTAAAATCAGGCTCTGGCGCAAATAATCCCAATATCGGTGCAACGTCTCCCGCGATTGTGGCTTGAGGTCGCGTTTTAATCTGCACAGATAACCACAGAGGTTGTGGTGTGGTTAAAGTGGTAATTTGTAACGGTGTACGAATACCATCCATAATGCCTCGTCGACGATATTCTCGAGGCGTCATATTATATTGCTGTCGAAATGCGCGGGAAAAATTAGCCTCAGAGGTAAACCCACAGGATAAGGCAATATCAATGATACGACGTTGGCCAGTCAGTAACTGCTTAGCGGCATCACTCAATTTAAGCTCCCGCACGTAGTGCGCAACACTCATCCCCGTTTGCTCAGAGAACACGCGCTGCAGTTGCCAACGAGACCAGCAACTTTTTGCTGCAAGTTCACTAACCAATAGTGGCTGATCTAAATGGGTATGGATGTAGGCTAATACACGTTCAATCCGATTCAAACGGGTGGCAGCTTGATAAGGCTCAGCAGCGATCGTCATTATTTCCGTATATCGATAGTTCTATAAATTGAGCTGACAATAACACAAATAATAATCGTTATCATGTATACCCTTCTCTTCTCTCTTGAATAAAAAACCCGACACAAGGCCGGGTTTTCATTCATTAATGCTGAAAGCGTTTTATTTACGCGTCCGAGGCTTCCCTTTCCCTCTTGGCGCGCCAGGGCGTGGGCTACCTTTTTTGGGTCCCGACCCTTTTGGTCCTGCTGCCGGGGCATTACCACGGCGAGCTTGACGGGCTTTCTTTGGCTTATCGTTCGAGTCGATACGCTCTTCATAGCGGCGCACTGCTCGACGAATTTTCTGACGCGACTTTTTACGCTTTTGGTCTTCTGGCGTGATCACTGTTTGCGATTCAGGCTTCATTTCCACCATCTCGCGCAAATAGTTAACTTCTTTAAGTTCCATCTCGCGCCAACCACCACGTGGCAGGTCTTTCTCAAGATAAATGTCACCGTAACGCACTCGCTTCAAGCGGCTCACAGTCACACCTTGAGTTTCCCAAAGGCGACGCACTTCGCGGTTACGCCCTTCGGTGATCACAACATAAAAGGTGTGGTTCATCCCTTCGCCACCCGCGTAAACCACGTCCTCAAAGCGGGCAACACCGTCTTCAAGCTCGACACCGGCCACCACGTTGCGCACCATGTCTTCGTTCACATCACCAAAAACGCGCACCATATATTCACGCTGCACTTGGCGGCTTGGATGCATCAAGCGGTTTGCCAGTTCACCGTCAGTGGTAAACAGCATGAGACCGGACGTGTTGGCGTCCAAGCGGCCAACAGCGACCCAGCGAGCATCTTTGAGCTTTGGCAACCGGTCGAACACGGTACGACGACCTTCTGGGTCGCTACGCGTACATAGTTCGCCCTCTGGCTTGTTGTAAGCCAGCACGCGACATACTGACTCAGAAGGCGCATTGAGCGGCACTGCATGGCCATCGACACGCACCAGCGCACTCGGATCGTCAAGACGGTCGCCCAGCTTGGCCACCACACCATTGACACTCACTCGGCCGGCTTGGATATAGCTTTCCATTTCGCGGCGTGACCCCGTGCCAGCACGCGCTAGCACCTTCTGTAATTTTTCGCTCATGTTTGTCTTACCTTACTGTCGCCTTCACAGGCGTCAAAAACGGAATAACTCTACGTTATGGCTGGTTATAATACGCCCCTAGTAAAACTTGTTGAAACATCTCCAACAAGATAAAGCGCGGCGCTATAACAGGTGCCTAATGATACACGACCGCATCACGCACGCATAGAAAAATACACCCTGACCACTGGATAAAACGGTCAGTTTTTATACGTCTTTTATCTCGCTCATTTCGTCTCTCTGTGCTGAGGCGTGAAAGTTCTCACAGCTGCTGGGCTAAAGTACCTGTAACATGCCGACAGTCCATAACTTGTGCTAGAGCGGTATAGCATGCTTTCGATCGAAGACAATAAAACCAAATGGGACTTTTTCCAAAAACACCACTGGGTGTCTCATGAATTCTCACGTACCCCCGTACTTAAGTCGTGGGAGCGGTGTATAAAGCAATGTAATCCCTACACTTGGTCAAAACCACACATTGCCTCTGGTTTTACCTTGTCGTCTTTGATGAAGCGCAACGAGCATCTTATCGAATGTGCCACCACAGTGCTTGAAGATACTTACGATATGTTAGGCGAAGAAAATTTGCTATTGATTGTGACTGACAACAATGGCTGCATTCTTTCTCTCGTCGGGCATGACGTAATAAAGCAGGAGATGAACGAGCTTGGTATAAAACACGGTTGCTTTCTTTCTGAAGGGAAGATTGGTACCAATGCAGTCAATCTCTGTATCAACACCCATATGCCTTGTGAAGTATTTGCCGCAGAACACTTTAATCGTCACTTACATCCTTATGCCTCCGTGGCAGCACCTGTTTTCGATCAATTTGGCAAGCTACGTGGGACAACGTGTTTGATCAAAAACGCAGAACACTACCAGAAAGATAGCTTAGTCATCATCGCGTCAAGTGCGAGAGAAATCAGTTTGCAGATACATATTCATTCTGAACAAGAGAATATTAACCGTCTTTCCTGCGCGCACAACGCCACACTAGAGTCCATGGATGATGGTCTCCTGGCATGGGATGGAGACAATCACATCACCATGGTTAACCATCAATCTGAGCGGTTACTGAATATTGAGGCGAGCGATATCTTAGAAAAAGATGTGTTCTGTGTTTTTCGTTTTCCACCTAATGTACTCAACAGTATTGAGTCTGGCACAACAATTAAGCGTAAATTGACCACAATAGAAGTCGGCGGCGAGTTTGTTGAAGCGATTATCACGCTGCGTGCGCTCAATGACGGCACCCATTTACTGTTCTTGCACCCCATTGATAAAATTCGCGAACTAGCTCAACAGCAGATCGGAGGCAGTGCACGATATACATTCAATACGTTGCCTGTTATTTCACGCAAGATGAAACACGTGATTACCATGGCCAAGCGGGCGATAAAATCGAATTCACCGATCTTCATTACTGGAGAGGAAGGTGTGGGAAAAGCGACGTTAGCCATGGCGATTCATAATGAGAGTAGCTATAAAGATGGGCCATTCATTACGCTCAACTGCCGCTCGATCAATACGGAACAACTGGTGAAAGAGACCTTGGGCTATGATGAAGGACAGGGCATGCCTTCTAAGTTTGAGTTAGCTCACGGCGGAACTCTGTTTTTAGAAAAAGTGGAATACCTATCGCCAGACCTTGTATCTCTCCTGGAGTTGAGGTTAGCTACCTCTGTTCCGGTGAGTTTGGTGATGCTGAGTCCGACCTTAGCACCTGATGCTGTTATGTAGATC
>NZ_MUFR01000120.1:0-684 GCF_001996185.1 Salinivibrio costicola subsp. alcaliphilus | reverse complement strand
ACCATCAGTACAAAAGCATTACAAAAAGCCTTCATAGAATGGATGAAATCGTGTCATGAATTAACGGATGGTGAAGTGGTTGCCATTGATGGAAAAACATTGAGGGGTTCATATAACCGAGCAACAGACCAAGCTGCGATTCATATGGTTAATGCATTCGCAACCGCAAATGGTGTATGCCTCGGACAGTCAAAAGTAAATAGTAAAACTAATGAGATTACTGAAATACCTAAGCTGCTGGAATTGCTCGATATTTCTGGGTGTTTGATTACTATAGATGCCATGGGTTGTCAGCGAAAAATCGCACAGAAAATCATTAATAAAAATGCCGACTATTTGCTCGCTGTTAAAGGAAACCAAGGCAAGTTAGACAAAGCGTTTGATAATTATTACCGGCCTTCAATGCTTCAACACTTTGATGGTGACAGCTACTCATCACAAGAGAAATCGCATGGACGTTTAGAAACACGATGTGCACTCATCAATACCGATTTAAGTGTATTAGGTGATTTAGCTTATGATTGGCCTGAATTAAAAACGATGGGCATCATGGTGAGCGTTCGACAAGAAGGAAAACACGCCGACGAATCCGATATTTCTGTGCGCTATTATATAAGTTCAAAAGCACTGACAGCGAAAGAGCTTCATGATGCCACTCGCTCGCACTGGTTAATTGAATCAATG
>NZ_MUFR01000119.1:0-695 GCF_001996185.1 Salinivibrio costicola subsp. alcaliphilus | reverse complement strand
TCCTCTCGCAGCGACTTCTGGCAAAAGGTACCCCCCCTTACTTCGTAACGTGGGTCCTTTTTTCGGCTCTTAAGCATTGACATTAACAATAGGAGAAATTTATGTCTAAGAAAGTCATCAAAGCTATTGCAAAAACTTACAAAAGCCTACCCACTACGTGTCCAGACCGTATCAAAGCGTATGGTATCGTGTATAACAATACCGAAGTAGGAGGTGTCCTACTTAACCAGCATCCTGCAGGTAAACGTGTCGCGGGCATGGTCCTCGACAAGTTAGGGTATGACCCATTAGTAAATGAGGCAGCTTCTGTCGAAGGAAGTCTAGACGACTTCTAAGTAAACTTAACATTAAGGCAACCTTCGGGTTGTCTTAATTTTTGTCTCACACTCACACCGATAGGAAAGGATAACAACTCTTAGGGCTCTTACATTTTGAATAACGGTGACTAACCTAAGAATTAACGGGTAGCGCTCTCATATTATGGTTAACGTAACTATCAACAAACTAGAGGTGTAACATGGATTTAGCAATTATCATCATTATCGTAGTAGCAATCGCAGCATACTATGGCTTTATGCAGTCAGCGGAAGTTGTGGCTAAGATCGCAACTCGTGAAGTAAACCATCTTGACCGTCAACATAAAGTAAGTGTAGTAGAACGCACTGCCAAACTTGACGAGTCAGTAACAGATGAAC
>NZ_MUFR01000118.1:0-697 GCF_001996185.1 Salinivibrio costicola subsp. alcaliphilus | reverse complement strand
GACCTGATTGTTGTCTATCGGGTAGCCGCCGTCTTCGACATACTTCTCCAGGTAACGCCATTGTTTCAGCGTATAGCTGACCGCTTTTCCCATCGGGCTATTCGGTAACAGTCTGGCGGCGGCTTTATCCAGCCACTCATGGAAGGCGTTCAAAATCGGAATGCTGTCTTGCTGCCTCATCGCATACCTGTCTGCTGGCGACAAGGATTTTGCCTTTTTCTCCACGGCATACAACTTCTGGATATAACTCAAGGCCTGTTTGGGCTGTCCTCCCTTCTTCGGGCTCAGGTCGAGGGCATCTTTGAACTTGCGCCGAGCATGCGCCTAGCATCCGCCAGGCTGAGTAGCCGTCGGTCATGACCGTGCCCTGGTAACCATTGAGGAAGGCCTTGGGGTAAGTGTGCTCCCGGCCTGGTTGGTAGTCGAACAGCACCACCGGCGTCGTGCTTTGCGCCGGGCTAGTGTAGGCCCAGAGATAGGATTGGCTCTGGGCTGGCTTGTCTGGCTCCTTCAGCACCTGAAGCGTCGTTTCGTCACCGTGGATAACCGACTCTCCGAGCAAACTTTCCTGCATAGCGAGGTACAGCGGCGACAGCCGCTCAGCCGTTTTAATCATCCAGCTTGCCAGGGTGGTGCGCTGGAGCTCGACGCCGACCCGGGCCAGCTCTTTTTCGATGCGGTATAACGGTAGGCCGTC
>NZ_MUFR01000117.1:0-702 GCF_001996185.1 Salinivibrio costicola subsp. alcaliphilus | reverse complement strand
AACATCGAGTTGCCAGTGCATTGATTCAATTAACCAGTGCGAGCGAGTGGCATCATGAAGCTCTTTCGCTGTCAGTGCTTTTGAACTTATATAATAGCGTACAGAAATATCGGATTCGTCGGCGTGTTTACCTTCTTGTCGAACACTGACCATGATGCCCATCGTTTTTAATTCAGGCCAATCATAAGACAAATCACCTAATACACTTAAATCGGTATTGATGAGTGCACATCGTGTTTCTAAACGTCCATGCGATTTCTCTTGTGATGAGTAGCTATCACCATCAAATTTTTGAAGCATTGAAGGCCGGTAATAATTATCAAACGCTTTATCTAACTTACCTTGGTTTCCTTTAACAGCGAGCAAATAATCGGCATTTTTATTAATGATTTTCTGTGCGATTTTTCGCTGACAACCCATGGCGTCTATAGTAATTAAACACCCAGAAATATCGAGCAATTCCAGCAGCTTAGGTATTTCAGTAATCTCATTGGTTTTACTATTTACCTTTGACTGTCCGAGGCATACACCATTTGCGGTTGCGAACGCATTAACCATATGAATCGCAGCTTGGTCTGTTGCTCGGTTATATGAACCCCTCAGTGTTTTTCCATCAATGGCAACCACTTCACCATCCGTTAATTCATGACACGATTTCATCCATTCTATGAAGGCTTTTTGTAATGCTTTTGTACTGATGGT
>NZ_MUFR01000116.1:0-728 GCF_001996185.1 Salinivibrio costicola subsp. alcaliphilus | reverse complement strand
TTCAAGCTTCTGCTGTTTGGTTAAAGTCACTTTCATAGGTAGGAATCATGATCCTGTTTCTACGTAAAATCAAGCATCTTCAATGATCACGGGTATAGTTAACTTAATAACAAATATGCCAATAAAAAATTGGCTTTATGTCAAGGCAATGTCTTTTTTGGTGGGGGATAAAAAAAGTCCCCGGTAGAGGGGACAAGATATACCATCGCGTGTTTATTATTATTGAAATAACCTCACTAGGGAGGTGTCTTTTGCCAGCATAATTGCTAAGCAGGAGAGTGCTGCGGTCGATTTGGATATCAACTTTCGACTGTGATTCGAATGCGTCAACGATACGATACAATCTGCAAATGATATCAAACAAAAATGACAGTTTGATTTCATTGATATGATGGTGTTTGAGATAGAGAAAGGGGTGTGATCTTAAGTAAGTTTGCATCTGGCGTAAGGTAAATCGAATGGATGTTCACGATGCTTGACAAAAATGAACCGCCGAGATTAGGCAATCCGACGCCAGCGGATAAATCCACAGTCTCCGCGAGGTGTATTTTTGGCATATTAACGTTATGCTTCTATTTAATGACAACACTGATCTGATAGTGACTACAGTGTGTAAGTAAAAGAACGGCTTATACCCGTGATCATTGAAGATGCTTGATTTTACGTAGAAACAGGATCATGATTCCTACCTATGAAAGTGACTTTAACCAAACAGCAGAAGCTTGAAC
>NZ_MUFR01000115.1:0-791 GCF_001996185.1 Salinivibrio costicola subsp. alcaliphilus | reverse complement strand
ACGCACCTGATGGTACCGTACCGAGCTCTAGGTGGTTTTCTCCCGGCTGTAAGTAAGCGGTAGCGTTAAACCCCGATGAGAAGGTGGCCGCGCTCGAGCTTAAGTTATCAATAGCTTCGATACCGTTGATTAGTCCACCACAAAACATAGTCTGTGAGCTGATATTGGCAGTGTACAACACGGGCGGATTCTCGCCTTCATTATCAATCTCGATATCAACGGTTGACACCTGCTCTCTTGCTTGCCTCATTTGTTTATCTCCAAAACATCCGGCTAATAAAATAACAGTTAAAATTAACGTTATGGCTCTCATGGTATCCTCTGCTAGTCGCCACCAAATAATGTGGTGCGGTGCGGGGAGTCATCGGCACTTAAACGCTCAACCCACACCCACTCTTGTGTTTCTTCTTCACTTTTTTTTGCCTCACTATCAGCTCGCCAGCCGCCAAGGCCGCCTTTGTTGTTTGAACTCTTCTCGTTGGGATTTTTCGTGCTAAACGTAACCTTCATTTTGACATACGCCTTAATGCCTTCATGGCAGAAGATAAGCTCGGTTTTATCCTCTCCGCCTGCGAGGACGCACTTGGCATTGGCAACAATACCGCCTGTCAATTCGAACAGCCCCTCTAACACCCAGACCTTAACGCCGCCTCGTATTCCTATCTCGGTGGTCATTGTGACGGCCTGCTGGACATCAAAGGCATAGGCTGGCTTAGCATCTGGGATAAACTCAATGCTGCCTTGAGTGTTGATTTTGGTTGAGGCCATGACAAAAAACTCAGCGCCAAAAT
>NZ_MUFR01000114.1:0-802 GCF_001996185.1 Salinivibrio costicola subsp. alcaliphilus | reverse complement strand
GTCATCCTCATACGCGCCTGATGGTAATACACGGATATTTATTTGGTTTTCACCAGGCTGCAAGTACGCGGTAGCGTTAAACCCCGATGAGAAGGTGGCAGCCGGCGAGCCTAGGTTATCTATGGCATCGATATCATTAACTAACCCATTACAATACATGGTTTGCGAACGGATATTGGCGGTGTATAACACGGGTGGATTCTCGCCTTCATTATCAATCTCGATATCAACGGTCGACACCTGCTCTCTCGCTTGCCTCATTTGTTTATCTCCAAAACATCCGGCTAATAAAATGACAGTTAAAATTAACGTTATGGCTCTCATGGTATCCTCTGCTAGTCGCCACCAAATAATGTGGTGCGGTGCGGGGAGTCATCAGCACTTAAAGGATCAACCCACACCCATTCTTGTGTTTCTTCTTCGCTTGTGGTTGCTGAGTTCTCACTCTCCCAGCCATCAAAGCCGCCTTGGTTGTTTGACGAATCTTCGCCCTGCCCATCGATACTAAACGTGACCTTCATTTTGACATACGCCTTAATGCCTTCATGGCAGAAGATAAGCTCGGTTTTATCCTCTCCGCCTGTGAGTACGCACTTGGCATTGGCGACAATACCGCCTTTTAATTCGAACAGCCCCTCTAACACCCAGACCTTAACGCCGCCTCGTATCCCTATCTCGGTGGTCATTGTGACGGCCTGCTGGGCATCAAAGGCATAGGCTGGCTTAGCATCTGGGATAAACTCAATGCTGCCTTGAGTGTTGATTTTGGTTGAGGCCATGACAAAAAACTCAGCGCCAAAAT
>NZ_MUFR01000113.1:0-813 GCF_001996185.1 Salinivibrio costicola subsp. alcaliphilus | reverse complement strand
AAAGAAAAGCTTGATAGCGGTGAATTTGCCCTGTTGACTGATACCCCAATGCGGCCCGCGATGGTGCATGATAATACGAATAAGCTCTGGTCCCTCTCGGCAGACACTGAAACGACCCTCTCACCACAAGCCCGTTCAGCACTTGCCGCTAGAGCTAATCAATCTGGCAGTGTGGCCGGCGGCGCTGGTGGTAGCAGTCACAGTGCGCATGCTGCAATCAATATCGAAGACACCTATGTGCCCGAGCCGGTAAAACCTGACCGCTCTAATGCGCCACCGCCACTTAAATACGAGTATTGTTTTGAGATTGCTAGCTCGGATAAGATATTTAGCAAAACGGTGGGGTGTAAGTTTCAATTAGCCACAACACAGCAAGAAGGCGTGAAGGATGATTGGCAAACCGCGCGCACTGAGCATGGCACCAAGTACACCACTTATACCGCATTCAACGAGCCCAAAAAACTTATCGCTAAAATTGCATCGGCTTCAATGGGCATCAGCGTGCCCGAGCCCGTGCAAGTCAAGCCGATTGGCTCAGGTATCATCCAAGAAGCCTTTATTCCTGTAACACCTTCCGTTCAACTCGGCGAGCGACTGGGCCTACCCACCGAAGGCTATTACTACCATTTTCACCAAAAGCGCTTAGTGCAGGAGTACAAGCTGCTGGGTGATGGCAAATGGCAGTTTTACGCCACGCGCTCTAGACATGACAAGCTCAACCAGGAGCAAGGTTTTAATCGTTATCAAAGCGCCATTCTGGTGTACTGGAAGATTGGCGGCAAAGAGGTCGAAGACCAACATCTTGTCTATCTC
>NZ_MUFR01000112.1:0-822 GCF_001996185.1 Salinivibrio costicola subsp. alcaliphilus | reverse complement strand
AAAGAAAAGCTTGATAGCGGTGAATTTGCCCTGTTGACTGATACCCCAATGCGGCCCGCGATGGTGCATGATAATACGAATAAGCTCTGGTCCCTCTCGCCAGACACTGAAACGACCCTCTCACCACAAGCCCGCTCAGCACTTATGGCCAGAGCCAATCAATCTGGAGCGGCCGCGGGCGGTGGTAGTGGATCTGGCGGAGGTAGTCGTCCACAGGCAACAACAGAAAATATTGAAGACACCTATGTGCCTGAGCCGGTAAAACCTGACCGCTCGAATGAGCCGCCACCACTTAAATACGAATACTGTTTTGAGATTGCTAGCTCGGATAAGGTATTTCGCAAAACGGTGGGGTGCAAGTTTCAATTAGCCAAAACACAACAAGAAGGCGTGAAGGATGATTGGCAAACCGCGCCCACTGAACACGGCACTAAGTACACCACTTATACCGCATTCAACGAGCCCAAAAAGCTTATCGCTAAAATTGCATCGGCTTCAATGGGCATCAGCGTGCCCGAGCCCGTGCAGGTCAAGTCGATTGGTTCAGGTATCATCCAAGAAGCCTTTATTCCTGTAACCCCCTCCGTTCAACTCGGCGAGCGGCTGGGCCTACCCACCGAAGGCTATTACTACCATTTTCACCAAAAGCGCTTAGTGCAAGAGTATAAGCTGCTGGGTGATGGCAAATGGCAGTTTTTCGCCACGCGCTCTAAACATGACAGACTCAACCAGGAGCAAGGTTTTAATCGTTATCAAAGCGCCATTCTGGTGTACTGGAAGATTGGCGGCAAAGAGGTCGAAGACCAACATCTTGTCTATCTC
>NZ_MUFR01000111.1:0-829 GCF_001996185.1 Salinivibrio costicola subsp. alcaliphilus | reverse complement strand
GGTTGTTGTGATTGATGAAGGCGAGGGCGCAGAGGTTGACATTACCCTTGAAGGCAGTTGCCAAGACGCAAAACCGACTTGCCCGAACGGCTATGTGACTGATAATGACGCCTTTGCGAAAGATTTATCGGTTGGACAAAACAGCGGGATTATGGTGCATTCCCCGCCCACCGAGGCGCATGAGCTGTGGAATGTCTTAATGTTGATGCTGGCGGAAGACGCACAAAATGTGCTGCCTTATAAAACCTATCAGGTGTGCGTGACGCAATGTGATGGCCAGCCACAAGAAGAAACCCACCTTATCTATGACATACCCTTGATTGGTAGCATTGCCAAAGCCATCGTCGGTGTGCTGTCGAATGACAGTCTGTCTTTCAAGGTGTACCCCAAGGTCACGCTAGAGAGTGAACTGACGCTTTCCTTTAAAAAAGAGACAGAAGAAAAATCGGATGAAGAGCGTTATGACGAGCGTACCGCGCGCTACGAGGAATACCTCAGAAACGGCGGCGCGGAAGCGCATGACAGCACCGAGATCCCCAAGGATGAAATCAAAGAGAAATTTTCGCTGGAGGGAAGTCTCTCGATCAAAGAAGGCAGCACGGAAACAAAGTTTGGCACCGGGTTAACGTACGAAAATAGCAACTATTTACACACACGTGACGTGCAAGATGAATTTGAAAATATACGTGACCAATTAAAACTCATCTCCAGCATTATAGACACCGTCGGCATGATCAAGTCAGGCATGTATAAAGACGCGGGGGCAGAAAAAATCAAGCTGGTCACTTGGGAATTTAAGCCTCCGGTGATCAAGTTAACGGGCAGTCAA